>JAGQLE010000023.1 GCA_020429585.1 Candidatus Berkelbacteria bacterium | reverse complement strand
TGGGATTCGAACCCACGGTACGGTTGCCCGCACACTCGCTTTCCAAGCGAGCCCATTCGGCCACTCTGGCATCTCTCCCTAAGAGTATTTTACAGAATATCGAAAAACTCGGGCATTACTACCCTCATCCCGCTCATCAACTAGTGAATAAAACTTCGACTCTTCATTATTAGTCCGTCCGTTTTTCAATAAAAACATAAAGCGATGTAGTTGATTTAAAAGCTCGGGGTCGGACATAAAAAATTCTTCCAAGGTCAAATCATCAGCAAATTTAGATCCTTGGTCTTTAAAAATAGGCAGAATATCTACTAACGGAATCTCGTAGTACTGATACCTAAGATCTTTAATCGGCACTGAAAATTTAACCACTACTCCATTTACTGAGATTTTTTCTTTGAGTAATTCATGATTTACCAAGTCGAAGTCTATTACTCTGGCTTCATGATCAGAATCAGGAAACAATACTTCTCGCCAAGCGTCCGCGCTATCCGGCATAACATTATCAAATTCCTTTTTGTTATTTGCTTTCAGGTCTTCAATCGGCTGCTCAGCTAGCAAGTAGAAATAAGGATTTTCAACCATAAAAGGCTCTGAAAAACTTTTTGCTAGTGCCTCCGCTTCCAATTCAAAATCCGATTGAATCTTTTGTCTATGACCAGTTCTCGGTGCCTCAAAATCGGCAAAAATTATATTACTTGGCTCTAGCTCACTCATAGCTCACCCCAATCGAGTTCCAGGCAAAACGGGTTTATCGGGAGATAAAAGAATTGGCGATTCAGCATCTGCAACTAAAATCATTCCTTGGCTTTCCAAGCCCCTAATTATTCGAGATTCGAGATTAGTAATTACTGGCACTTGTCGATCTAGTAGTACTTCTAAATCATCAAAGTATTCAGCTAAACCGGCCACGACCTGACGAACCTGTTCCTCGCCTAAGTCTACTTCAAATCTAAGAAGTTTATCGGCGCCACTAACTCGTTCAACAGCCTTGATCGTTCCGATCCTCACCTCTAATTTTTGCCAGTCTTCAAAGTTAATCATCTATTGCCTCAATTATTCCAAAGATACCACCCGACTTCGTCGGATAATCTCCTTGACGGAGCCATGTACCGATTCGAAACAAAGTTCCGAGCTGGTACATGGCGGTGAGGGTGGGATTCGAACCCACGAGACGCTTGCACGCCTAACGGTTTTCAAGACCGCCGCATTCGTCCACTCTGCCACCTCACCCGAACAATGAATTTTAACCCAACAGGAGTAGTCTGTCGAGTAAAAATCCCATCTATAGTAAAATTAAAATATGAAAGACAAAAAAACTAAAAAATTGGATCAATTATCCAGTAATCCAGCCAACTCCATTTGGCTTGCTTGGGAAGGACCCGAATTCCAGTATTACCAAAAAGGCTGGTTTTGGACATTTGCGGTTCTATTAACTGCGACTTCGATTGCTGCCCTACTATTCGTCTACGACAATTATTCGGCCTTTGCCGTCGTAGTTGCCGCCACGATTCTATTTGTTCAACAAGCGCGAATCAAACCTAAAACAATCAAGTTTTCAGTAGGAGAGGACGGATTTTATCAAAATGAACAACTTTTCCGTTGGGAGGAACTCAAAAGTTTTTGGATTATTGGCGAAGACAAAGACAGCCACCTTTACTTAGAGACCAACGCTCGCTGGCTACCGGTTCGGAATATCTCGTTGGCCAATGTCGAACCAACCGAAGTCAGAGCACGCTTGGGTCAAAAACTACCCGAACAAGTCACCCGGGGCGAACAATTTTCCGAATTTTTAGCCCGCCTTCTCAAATTTTAACTGGACATTTAACTATCTTTAACTATTCTCTGAGAAGGAGATTTTTTTGCTATGAAAACTAGTGAGTTAATCAATCAAGAAGAAAAACGTCAGCTCGAAGAAATTTGCTTGATTGCCAGCGAAAACCATACTTCGCCCGGCGTTCGGCAAGCCCTGGGCTCAGTACTAGTAAACAAGTACGCCGAAGGGTATCCCGGCAAGCGCTATTATGCAGGCAACAAAGTAGTCGATCTTATTGAGCAACGTGCCATTGATTTAGCTAAAAAAATCTTTGGCGCCGACCATGCCAATGTCCAGCCTCTCTCTGGAGCCCCGGCTAATTTAGCTGTTTATTCAGCGATCCTAGAACCCGGTGACACCGTCTTGGGGATGGATTTAAGTCACGGCGGCCACCTCACGCATGGCCATCCCGTTACCTTACCAGCTAAGCTCTATAAATTTATCCGTTACAAAACTACTTCCGAAGGCAAAATTGACTACGACCAAATCGCCACATTAGCCAAAAAACACAAACCAAAACTGATTTTAGTTGGCTATTCATCTTATTCGCGGGATATCGACTATCAACGGGTTCAAGAAATTGCCAATCAAGTTGGAGCAATTACAATGGCCGATATTTCCCATATTGCCGGCTTGGTGGCAGCCAAACTACTCAATAATCCAGTGCCGCTTTTTGACATCATTACCTCAACCACCCACAAAACCCTTAGAGGCCCGCGCGGCGGCATTATTATGTGCAAACAAAAATGGGCCGAGCAAATCGACAAAGCGGTTTTTCCTGGTCTTCAGGGTGGACCGCACCAAAACCAAATTGCCGCCCTAACTGTTGCCCTAGAGGAAGCACAAAGCGACAACTTCAAAACCTACGCCGAACAAATTCTAGAAAACTCAACAGCGCTGGCAATCGCCCTAGAGGCTCGAGATTTTAAACTGGCTTTTAACGGAACCGAAAATCACCTTATGTTAATTGATCTAAGAAATAAAAATGTCGGGGGCCTCGAGGTTCAATTAGCATTAGAACAGGCGGGGATAATTGCCAATATGAACGTTATTCCCGACGACCCGGCTAAACCAACTAACCCATCCGGCCTCCGCCTGGGAACACCAGCAATTACCACTAGAGGGATGGGCGAGGACGAGGTTCGTCAAATTGCCGACTGGTTGGAACAAATCGTATCTAATATCAACAACGTCGAACTCATTGCCGATGTCAAAAAACAAACCAAAGACTTAGCTCTAAGTTTTCCGCCTCCCCTCCAATGAACATCGGCAGCTCAATATCCAAAGCCTGGCAACTAACCCTAAGGCACAAAGTATTATGGTTTTTTGGGTTGTTCGCTACTGGTTTTAACACCGAAATCTGGGAAATCGGCTCAGGGATTATTAACTTTATTCCTCAGGCGGCGAGCCGAGCGCAATTGCCTCTAGAGTTACCCACAGGCCTACAACAGGCCTGGATCGAACCAGTCTACGCTCAGTCAATTTTACCAACCGGCGACCTAGTTCAAAAAACACCAGTCGTTATTACTGTAACTGTCATTATCGCACTCGTTGTAGTCTATCTGCGCCTGGTTAGCCAAATCGCTCTTTTTGATGCCGTTGCCAAGGCTAATACTCGTAAAAAAATCGTTTTCAAAAAACAAGTATCGCTAGCCAACCAGCTAGTCATTAAGTATTTAGGCTTAACCCTCTACCTTGCTCTTTGGGCACTATTACCGACGGCCGTTATCTTTTTAGTAATTGGCATCCTCGTCATCTTTGGTCTGCCTCAATGGCTTTTGGTAATCCTTAGTATCCTGACCCTCGCCACCTGGGTCCTCTATGTCTTAGGCTTAGGAGTAGTAACGCGTTTTGCAACCCGCGCTGTCGTTTTAAATAATGTAAGCATAATTAGCAGCCTGTCTTATGCCTTTGCCCTCATTCACAAGAATCCGGCCGACACCTTTTTACTTTGGGTGTCTGCAACCGGCCTCAGCTTAGCCTATTACTTTGTGTTGAGCATGGTTGGCATGATCGGCTTAATTTCAATCCTCGCCGCCGCTCTAATTTTAGCACCACTCTCGGTCTTAATCGCATTATTATTCGGTTTAATTTTAGCTTTGATCTACAGCTGGGGTAGCACTTTTATTTCCTCGCTCTGGACTCTTGCCTACTTCGAGCTAAATAAAACCACTAAGTGAGTTTTGGTTGCTCTAACAGGTTAAAATCGCTATAATCTGGCCTCATATGATAATTGATGGACGAGCAATTGCTCAAAAAATTAGTGATCGACTAGCTACCAGGATCAAAGACCTAAAAACCAAGGGCGTTACACCCAAACTGGTGATTGTTAAAGTTGGCAATGACCTTAGAACTCAAACTTATATCCGGGTTAAGCAGCTTGCCGCAAAAAAGCTAGGCATAAAAACCGAAGTAAAAGCGTTTGACGCTCAGACTTCAGCCACTCAATTAGATTCTGAAGTTCGCCAACTCATCACCGACCTGAATCAAGACCCAACTGTCCACGGTATAATTGTGCAATTGCCGATTGAGGCCGATCTAGACGATCAAGAATTAATAGACTTAATAACCCCCAATAAGGACGTTGACGGATTAACTGCCACCAATCAAGCAGCTCTAGAAGCCGGCAGAGAACTAATGGTGCCAGCGACTCCACTTGGAATTATCAGCCTTCTGAACAATGAAAATATTCCTATTAGTAACTCTAAGGTTGCGCTCGTCGGCCTTGGTCGGCTAGTCGGTCGCCCCCTAAGCTTTATGCTTGAGGCGAGAGGGGCAGAGTTAAAGGTTGCGAACTCAAAGACTACCAACCTAAAGGCAATTACAGATGATGCGGACATTGTGATTGCCGCCAGCGGCCAGCCTCATTTAATTAAGGCTGATATGGTTAAAAAGAGTAGTGTTCTAATTGATGTTGGTCTTTCCGAAATCGATGGCCAGCTTACCGGTGATATTGATCCAGCAGCGAAAGAAAAGGCCTCGATGGCCACCCAAACCACCGGCGGGGTGGGACCAATGACCGTTATTAGCCTACTTAGCAATGTTGTTTTAGCAGCCGAGATACAAGCTAGTCTACAATGAAGCTCGCCATCATCATCCCAGCTTACAACGAGGGGAAGGTGATTAATCAAGTTATACATTCGCTTCCCAAATCCCTAGAGAGAATTTCTAAGATTGATATTGTCGTTGTTAATGATGGTTCAACCGATCACACCGCCGAAGAGGCTAAGCAAGCTGGTGCCAAGGTTCTTAATCATCCAATCAACTCCGGCGTTGGTATTGCTAAAAAAACTCTATTAAAAGCCGGTCAAAAATTAAACGCGGACGTAGTCGTTACTATGGATGCGGACGGCCAGCATTCACCCGACGACTTGCCCAATCTCATTAAACCGATTATCGATAACGAAGCCGATATTGTCGCTGGGTCCAGACTAATCAACCCTAATGGCATGCCGATCTTTAGGCATCGACTCAATCAACTAATGAACCTCCTTTTAAAGCTACTGTCGAAAATAGATATAACTGATTCGCAATCAGGATACCGAGCTTATAATCAATCGGCCCTAAAAAAACTACAACTCAAAACTAGCGGTTTTGAAATTGATACGGAAATTCTAATTGCTGCCAAAAGGGCAAACTTGAGAATGACCGAGGTCCCAATTAAAACTATCTACACCGACTACTCGAAATCCAAAGGTCAGAGCATCACAACTTCGATTACAACCTTTATTCGCCTTATTACTAAATTAATTACAGGATAAATATATGATCATCGCTAAAGCAATTGCCACTTTTTTTGCCACCCTAGTCATCGTCAAAGTGTATGACGAATTTCGTCACGGCCGTGAAAATATTATTATGCTCTTTTTTTGGCTAGCAACCTGGTCAACCGTTTTAACCCTAGCTTTTTTGCCGGGTATAACCTTTTGGCTTAGGGAAAATATCTTTGGACCAGACACCGGCCTAGGTACGATCTTTGGCATTGGATTAATCTTTTTACTCTTTATATCGTATCGGCTTTATATCAAAGCCGACCGAGCTGAAAGGAAAATTAACAAGATTGTTACCGAGCTCGCCCTTAAAGACCTAGACAAAGATTAAAAATATCTCCATGAAAGTCCTAATTATTGCGCCGTTCTTTTTTGAAAGACACCGCTGGATGATGAGTGCCTATAAAACTGCCTTAAATCTTTCCAAAAAGATGCAAGTCGTGGTTCTAACGACTGGCTCCCCTCAATACGAAACAATTAGCCCCAACCTTAAAATTTACCGGATGTGGGATCTTTTCTTACCTGATCCGATTAACTACAGCATTGTTCCTGGCCTAATTCCTAACCTCGAAAAAATAATTCATCGTGAACAGCCCGATATCTTCCTGGTCAATAAACATATGTTTTTTACCTCCTTAGCGATTCTTTGGCTTAGGCTGAGAGGCAAAAAAGTAATTTGCGCCACCGATACCTTCCCTGGTCTTAACTGGTTTCCCAAAAATAAACTCGTAAGAATTGTGATGAAAGCTTACTCCAAATTAATTGGCATCCCTCTACTTAAACTTTCTAACAAGGTCATACTCTTCCACGAAGGCCTCAAGATATTTGGCGATCAGCTCAAACTTAATTACCAAATTATCCATAATGGAGTTGATCTAGAAAAAATAGACAAAGCAAAAATCAGCCATGAGTTTGACCGTACTAAAACTAACGTTATTTACGTCGGTCGACTCGAAACCATCAAAGGCTATTATGATCTGATCGAGACCGCTCAACAACTTTCACGTGAGCGTCCTGATATTGTTTTCTATTTAGTCGGCAACCTAAGCGGTAAGCAAGAGTTAAAAGAAAAATGCGAAAGTTCCAATATAAAATTCCTAGGTTTTAGAAAAGACATTCCCAGTCTACTTAAAGCTGCCGATATCTTTGTCCTACCCTCCTATTCGGAAGGATTACCCAACGCTTTAATGGAGGCAATGGCCGCCGGTTGTGCCTCACTAGCAAGTAATGTAGGCGGAATCAAAATCCTCTTGGATAAAGAAAAGAATGGTCTACTTTTTACTCCAGGCAATATTACCGAATTAAGCGCTAAGATTATCAAGCTGGCCGATAATCGCCCGCTCCGCCGTGATCTCGCTCGCGCTGCTCGGCGTAAAATAGAAACTGCTTTTTCCTGGGCGACGATCACTGAGCAGTATTTAAAACTTTTTAGAGAACTAACCAATGACTAAAAAAATCGGCATCTACACCCCTTACCGAAAAGGTGGTCCCTGGTATTGGGGTCAAAAACTAGCCCGAATGGTTAACCAATATTCTAATGATTTCTTAGCTCTTCATAGCCATCGATTGGTCGAGCTCCTAGCCTCACCACTAATTGCCCGAGGGGATATTATCCACTCCGTTAATCCAATTACTTTTAGAGCTTGGTCCAAACCCTACGTTTTAACCATTAAAGGCAACTATCTTCAGGAAAAAGATAATCCTCTAAGCAGATTCTATCCTGCCGCCACCAAAGCGGCTGACATTGTTACTGTGCCCAGCCACTACCTAAAAAAGAGTTTAGGACTTAAAAACGCTAAGGTCATTCCTAACGCGATTGAAATAGATCAGTTTAAACCGGTCAAGCTCAAGCCAAACACTAACCGTCCAATTAATATCTTAACGGTGACAAAATTCTACTTTCAAGATAAGGCAGAAGGCGTCTTAGAAATCATTAAAGCCCTGGCTATACTTAAACAGAAAGGTTACAAAATTACTTACACCGTCCTCGGTGCGGGGCAATTCCTAGAATCGATTAAAGCCAAAGCGTCTTCTTACAGTCTACCGATAAATTTCGCTGGCTTCCAAAATCCCCAAGATTACTTTCCAGAAACCGATATCTTCGCTTACTACTCCCCCCATGACAACATGCCTAACGCTGTCATGGAAGCAATGGCCGCCGGCTTGCCGGTTATCAGTAATCCAATCGGCGCCGTTCCCGAAATAATCACTTCTCGTCAAGAGGGAGTCTTAATTAACGATAATTACGCCCTAGAACTAGAGCGACTCATTAATGATGTAAAGTTGCGTCGTTATTATGGCCAAAATGCTAGAAAAAGAATCATTAACGACTTTAGCTGGGAATCGATAATCAAGGACTGGCTTAATCTTTATGAAAAGCTATAGCAGTAAAAAATTACTCATCTTAATCAATCTCATCTTAACTGCTGCCTTTACACTTAGTTTTTTACTTGGACCGTCTTGGACTCAAGTAATTACTGGCCTATTAATCATTGTTCTGCCCGGTTTCAACGCTACCCTAATCCTAAGCGCAATTAGCGGACGCAAGCTCGGTAGATTGGAACTACTCCTCTGGATAACCCTGATCAGTCCAATAATTCTTAGCCTTGTTAGCTTTATTACAATTTCCATCGCTGGCCATTCTTTCTCAGAACAAAACATTACTAATAATTTGATACTTTTTACCGCGATTACGTTCGTAATTGCGGTAATTACCACTCCCAACTCTGGGAGCAGTCTATTTAGTCAGCCCAAGTCCGTTCAACCGCTTACCATCGCCTTTTTAATCTTTTTGCTCTTCCAGTCTGGACATTTTTTACTCTATAGGTTTTTGCCCGAAGCCGATCCCTACCGAACCCTAATCGATATTGAGCAAGCCATTAAAAATGGGATTCTAGAAGATTCGACTCGCCGCACACTTTTCGAGCCTCTCATTCTAGGAATATATAGCATCACCCGCATTCCTCCTTATTGGATCTACAAGATAGTTCTTCCGCTTTTTTCCAGTATTTTAATTGTTCCATTCTACTTACTAGCCAAAAAGCTAACCGCTAATAAGTTAATTCTTGTTGTTGCCAGTTTAAGCCCCTTCCTCCTACCTGTCGTATCTCAGGAGAGTCTGGTTGCCAGGCCGCAGTTACTTTTTATGATTTCTTTACCAGTTACAATCTTTTTGGCTCAAAATCTCGTTACAAGCTCGAATTTAAAGAATAGCTGGTGGCTTCTAAGCCTATTACTAGGCTCGGGAATTGCGATCAAGATTCATGAATTATTCTCTGTTCAGCTTGTTCTAGTTATTATCGCCAGTATTTATTTTTACCGCCAAACTATTAAAAAATATCCTCTGGAATCAATAGTTATTGCAACCGGCCTAGTAATTCTATCTTTGCCTTGGCTAAGAGATCTCGGCCTACTCGAACCACTGGCAGACATTGCAGGACGCTCACTGCGGATACTCGGTAAGGCCAAATTCGACTGGTGGTTTATTGATAGCTACACCAACGTTGATGGCAATCAGTTGGGATGGCCAGACTTTAGTTGGCTTTTTTACTATGGCTACAATCTCGGTTTGATTTTGCCAATCCTCTTGGTGATTGGCCAATCTAAAAAACTCCTAAAGGATCTACCAAAAATTTGGCTCGCCATACTCGGTGCTTTAATTTTTCTAACAATTGCTGAGCTTTTACCCAGATTTGGCCTAGCCTATTTACCAGACCGAGCAATGCTCTTCTTTGCTATTGCAGCCGCTTTTAGCCTGCCGTTTTTACTTAGTTACAATAAACTCAAACCGATAATTATTTTATCGATCTTAATTTTTAGTCTTGGCACCTCTTGGGGACTAACCTGGACCAAACAGGGCCGAGTCTCACCCAGCCAGGCGCAAGCGGCAGAGTTTATTAAAGAAAAAACCGACCAAGGAGCAATTGTCATTGCCCAAGGAGGAGCAGCCGCCTGGGTCCGTTATTTTGCTCAACGTGAATGGGTCAAGATTCCTCAAGCAGTCAATCAAGACCCATTAAGCTCTGAGTCAATCTCGATCTACAAGGAATTAGCCGATACCAATCTTCGGATTGAGCGGTTTAGCGATGAGTCAGTAAGCATCGAGAATTCGATGCAACTCCAACTTCAGAACTACAGACAGGTAGATTCTTCAAAAGATCGAGAAAGCCTCATCGAAAAGATTAGAATCCTACATAGGCGTCATGAACTAAACGAGCAGGAAAAAGCAATATTTATCAATCAGAATTATCCAGCCGCCAGAGAAGTCTACCTACTTTACTCAACGGACTTTTTCGATTCACTCTACGGCCAACGCTCTTGGTGGCGCACCCAAAACCTCTATGGTCTAGACCTTGATAAATTCAATAGCGACAACTTTGAGTTGATTTACGATACAAGCGGGGAAAAGCTTTGGCGAGTCAAAACTGAGGAGCTATGAAAATCTGTTTTGTTTCAACTAAAGCCGAAAAACTATTTTGGCCAGAAGCGAAAACAAGCTTTGGCGGCTCTGAAATGCAGCAGTTTTTGTTGGCCGAAGAGTTAAGTCGGTCTTACGAAACTGCTTTTATTCTTGCCTCAATAAAGAAAATTGATCATCAAACAATCAAGGTTGTTTCAGCCTTTAGCTTAAACAAAAGCTGGTTGGCAAAAATAAAGGCTGTCATCAATCTTTATGGAGCACTAAAAAGAGTAGCCCCTGATGTTGTTATCCAACGTGCCCATGGCCCAGAAACACTAATCTGCGCCCTTTATGCCCGACTTAATGGCAAAAAGTTTATCTACAGCATTGCTAGCCAGGCTGACGTTGACGGAACCTGGACTAAAGGCGCATTAGGAAAACTATTCAAATTAGGAATAGAGGGAGCTGATTTGTTGGTTAGTCAAAACAAAGCAATGACCAGCCAAGCCAAGCAACAAGGCCTTCCTAAATATGGTTTGATCAGAGAAATTCCGAAGGGCTTAATAATCAAACCGTTGAGCACTAAAAAGGAGTTAATTCTGTGGATTGGACGCTGTATCAAGATGAAAAGGCCTGCTGCCTTTCTTAAACTGGCCAAAGACAATCCTGACCTTAAGTTTGCAATGGTTTGCCCACCAGGGGCTGACCCGGCTTTTAACAAAAAAATTAGCGATCAAGCCTCCGTAATTAAGAATTTAAAATTCCAAACTTATCTGCCTCCCCACCAAATAGCTGATTTACATGCCCAAGCTCGGGTGTTCGTTTTAACCAGTCTCTGGGAAGGGGATCTTCCGATGGTTGTCCTAGAAAGCTTAGCTCAAAAAAATCCCGTCCTAACTCTAAGCTACGACCCCGATGATATAATCACCAAGCACAAGATTGGTCTGTCCGCCAATAACTCGCTAGCCAAATTGAATAAGCAACTAAAAACAATACTCGACAATCACCAAGATTTCAGCCACCACGCCTTTGACTTTGTCCGATCTCGGTACGATATTAATAAGGTTGGAAAAGAATGGCGGCGCGCCATTAAGGACCTCTATGATCAAGGCTAAAACCATTGTTCTCATCGAACGTCTCCATTGGCTAATCTTCAAAAAACCAATCAGCGGGGAAATGAAAAATTTTATCACTAATCTTGGCTGGGTTTCGTTCGGCACAATTGTAGCGATGATCTTGCTCTTTTTAGCTAACCTTTTTGCGGCGCGCTGGCTTGGACCGGACGAATACGGTCGTTTCTCCCTTGTGACCGCCTTCTCTCAGCTTTTAATCTTACCGATGCTGATTGGTCTTGAGCACGCTAGCACAAGATACTTA
>JAGQLE010000022.1 GCA_020429585.1 Candidatus Berkelbacteria bacterium | reverse complement strand
AAGAGCGGCAGCTAGCGCACGAAAACCAACTTAAAAACGGTTTAGTGGAGCGACTAAACAAACTCCTAACTAAGACCCAAGAAAGACAAAATAGCCTAATTAATCTACGTCGGCTAAAACTTGGCCGAGAACCGGACGAACGCTACTTCGGAGCCATGGCTAAACAAGTAAATAACGCAATCAAAGGCCTGACCGAACTAGCAGAAGAAAATAAGACGCTTGTAGGCCAAATCTCTACCAGTAATGAGTTTGCTACCCTAGTTGACCAACTCGAAGCCAAGGTGACTGAGCAGTTGAAAACCAGCCAGCAATATAGCGACACTACCCAGCTAGAGAAACTACTAGAGACGAGCTGGCAAGCAGAGGCAATTGCCGAACTAACGGAAGTAATTACCCAAGCCGACCAAGATCTAGCCAAAGTTAAAAACAAACTCGATGAACTTGCTCCGGCTGACGAAAATCTAGCTAAATTCAGAGAATTAGAGGGTAAGCTCGAACAAGCCTTAACCCAAGGCCACGACCTAATCGAAACTCCAACTAACCCAGACGAATTTAGTGCGGTTGGCGAAGAAATCGAAGAAGATACCGCCGAACTGCGAGCCGAGCTCATAGCCTTAAGTAAACAACCTGAACTGCCAGCCGAAACCAAGGCACAAAAGATTGTCGTCAAAACCGCCACCACCGAGATCGCCAAGGCGAACCAAGAAGAGCAATCATTAGTTGAAACATCTGGTCAAGACGATCAAAATAAGATAGTGGCAGTTAACAAAGCCCAACCTAAATTTGGTTTTCATCCACCGATTAAAACCAGTCAACCAGAGGTTAATAAACCCACCACGAAAGCAGACGAACAAACCGAAACCCCAGCTAAAAACCCTGACGAGTTTAATGAACAGCTTCAGCAAACCCAACCCCATGAATCGGAAATAAACCAACAACTCAGAAATGATTTAGAGCTCGGCTTAAAGCATTTTAAAACCAGGCTCAAAGCCAGCCTTGCCTATTTTAAAAAGCTTGAAGTCTACAACAAAGATTGGGCAGCCAACTGGTACGAAAGAATTAAGACTGCCACTGACCAACCAATTATTGCTGGCGAAAAAATTACCCTTAAACAGCTCCTCACAGATTCACCAGACTTAAATACCAACCAACTCCAATTTGCCCAACTAGCAGTCTCTAACCAAGGCCAATTAGCCCTCTTACTAAAGGAAATGGAAAGCTACCTCGAAAACCATCCGCTCAAAGTCTACGACGAACGGCGCCAAGAACTCCAGTCACTCTTTGGTAAGGTTGGCCAACGAGAACGCCTAACCAAATCGCGTCAGGTTCAATTAAATACCCTCAAGCAAAAAGACGTCACCGGCAAACCCGCCGAAATCGCCACCTACGGCCAAAAACTGATTGAGCTCGATAACCAACTTAGCAAAGCCAGCGAACTCTTAAGTAAACTTAAAAAGGAAGTTAATGATCTTAAGGACTTTGAGGTTACCAATCCACGCTTTGCTACGCTGTTTAATAACTTAAACGAAAGGCTGGACCAAGTAGCTGTACCAGAACTAACTCTTCCGGCCGTTACCACCGACAAAATCACAAACTCAGAATCATTAGGTAAGCCGAACTTAGCCCAGCAGCGTTCAAGCGTCGAAAAACTAATCGAGTAATCTCAATTCACACTTACTCAATTACAGAATCTTTCTCTGGATTGATATAATGATCTAAATCGGAGGGCGATGGCGCGGTACAAGGTTCCGCAAAATATCGATATGGAAGACAAGATTGTTGGCCCCTTAACAATGGCCCAATTTGTCTATTTGCTATTTGGCGGCATGATCATCTATTTAGTCTGGTTGGCTTTTCCTAACACTTTTTTGTTCTACGTGATCGCCCTCCCGGTTACGATTGTCGCCGGCAGTTTTGCCTTTCTTAAGGTTCAGGATCAACCTTTGCCCAAGTTTTTAGGAGCAACAATTCTTTATATGACCCGGCCCAAAAACCGAGTTTGGCAGAAAGACGAATCAATCGAACACCTTAAAATAGTTACTAAGCAAGCTACTCGCCCAGGAGAAAAATCCATTGGATCCGGCAGTCTGGCTGCTGGTGAGCTCGACCAGCTTGCAAGTGTTCTCGACACTGGCGATCGCCAAAAATTACAAGAAGAGGACACGGTACCTACACCTGCTACACCTGCTACACCTGCTACACCTGCTACACCTGCTACACCTGCTACACCTGCTACACCTGCTACACCTGCTACACCTGCTACACCTGCTACACCTGCTACAAAAAATGATGCCGCAACCGAAGATTCAACAATCGACCAGTTAGATGCGGTTCGGGCAATCGCCCAAGGCGTGGATCCGGAGCAAAATGGCTAAAGAAATCAAGCCGGGCAAACCGGCACAAAACAAAAAGCTTAGTACTCAGGGATACTTGGATATTGCTGCTGTCAAAGACAATATTTTAGTTCTAAAAAATGGTGGGTTAAGAGCGGTACTTTTAGCCAGCTCGCTGAACTTCGCCCTCAAGGCTCCACGAGAGCAAGAGGATATCATTTTGCGCTATCAAGCCTTTTTAAACTCTCTTGCTTGGCCGATTCAAATCGTTATGCAATCGCGCAAGCTCGATTTGGGCGATTACATTACCAAAATGAAAAACATGGCCGACAATCAAAATAACGAAAAAATCCGGGAACAAACTCTTCATTACTCAGAATTTATGGAGAAGCTTTTGTCGGTCGCTAATATAATGGATAAACGATTTTATATCGTCGTCCCTTACGACCCCGTCAGTCTCAAGCAGCGCAGTTTTTTTGATCGACTATTTAACCCGGTTAAACAAGTCACCTTAACTATGACCGACCAGGAGTTTGAGGAATTCAAAACCCAACTTACAGAAAGAATTAGCTTGGTCAACTCTGGCTTAGAGAGCTTAGGAATAAGAAGCGCCCAACTCAATACCAAGCAACTGATCGAGCTTTTTTACGCTACTTACAACCCCGAAGAAGCAGTTAGGGAAAAATTGGTTGACATTGACGCTTTAAGCTCAAGATTTATTCATCCTGATGCCGACAAGAAGGAGACTGCTAATGGCTAATGATGAACTAAACCAGGGAGCAATCGACAGCGGGCAGGGTACAGAAAATAATCCAGCCAATTCAACGCAAGATATAAATCTATCGACAGTGCTCGACAATAACTCGATTCCTGTGACCAAAACTTCGCCCCAAGACCCAAGCACACTACCAGACGACCAGCTGACAGACACTCAGCGCGCGATAAACCCCCAAGTCGCTAACCAAACATCAACCCAACCAACAGTTCAGCAACCCATTCAAACTCCGACTCAACGAGCATCACGAACACCAATATCTACAACTGAACCCCAGCCACAAACCCAACCAACAACCACCAACCAAGTGTCCACTCAACTCAATTCTGAGCAGCAACCCAAAAAAGAAAAAAGGGGGTTCTTTGCCCGACGAAAAGAGGTCAAGCAGGCTAATAAAATATTTGAGCAAGGTCTAATTAACGTTTTAGACTATATTGCTCCAGCCGCTTTTGGCATCACTCCCAATTATATTCAACTCGAAAACCTATATGCGCGAACGCTGTTTGTTTTCTCTTATGCGCGCTACCTCAATACCAACTGGTTATCGAGAGTGGTCAATCTGGACATTCAAGCCGACATTTCGATGTTTATCTACCCGCTCAGCTCAGAGCAGGTAATGAGCGAGCTTAGGACCAAGCTCGGCCAGCTCCAATCAACCGAAACAATTCAACAAGAAAAAGGACAGGTCCGTGACCCGCAACTCCAAACTGCTATTTCTGACATCGAAGGTTTGCGCGACGCCCTCTCACGCGGTGAAGACAAGTTGTTTCAGTTCGGACTGTATTTTACGGTTTACGCCGAAGACCTCGAACAACTCAATACGCTCAGCAAACAACTCGAGTCGCTCTTAGGCGGCCTGCTTATCTATACTAAGCAAACCCTAATGCAACAGGAGCAAGGTTTTGCCTCAAGCCTTCCCATGCTTAATGATGAACTCCTAATTAATCGCAACCTCGACACTCAGTCGCTTTCGACGTCTTTTCCTTTTGTTAGCTCAACTTTAACCAGTAACGACGGCGTTCTCTATGGGGTTAATCTCCATAACTCATCGCTAGTTCTGTTCGACCGCTTCAGTCTCGAAAATGCTAACCAAGTCGTTTTTGCAACCTCGGGTGCGGGCAAAAGTTTTTCGGTTAAGCTTGAGGCTTTACGAAGCCTAATGTTTGGGACCGACGTTATCGTTATTGACCCAGAAAACGAATACGAGAGACTATCCGCAGCGGTCGGTGGTACTTATTTGCAACTCTCCCTCAATTCCAACGAACGAATCAACCCCTTTGACCTACCCCGTGGTAACGAAGATGAGCGAGGCGAGGATATTCTCCGCACCGCCGTTGTTACAATTAAAAACTTAGTGGCTATTATGGTTGGCGGTCTTACTCCTGAGGAAGACGCCATCCTAGACAAAGCGGTTTACGAAACCTATGCAGTCAAAGACATTACCGCCGATAAAAAGAGTCACCTTAACGAACCGCCACTGATGAGTGATCTTCAGAGCGTTCTTTCCAATATGACCGGTGCAGAAAACTTAGTCCGTAGGCTGTCTAAGTTTACCGAAGGAACCTTCGCCGGACTATTCAATCAACCAACCAACATTGACCTTGATAAAGGCTTTGTTGTCTTTAACATTCGCGATCTCGAAGAGCAACTCCGTCCAATTGGCATGTTTTTGGTCTTAAATTTTGTCTGGAACAAAGCTCGCTTCGAAACCCGCAAAAGAATGGTAATTATTGACGAAGCCTGGATTTTAATGCGCTTTAAAGACTCATCTGACTTTTTGTATGCCTTAGCTAAAAGGGCGCGCAAATATTTTTTGGGCTTAACGATTATTACCCAAGACGTCGAAGACTTTATTACCTCGCAGCAGGGGAGAACAATTGTTAACAACTCGGCGATGATGCTTTTATTGCGCCAGTCGCCAGCGGCCGTCGATAAATTAGCCGATGTCTTTAAATTAACCGACGGCGAAAAGTTGATTCTCCGACAAGCCAAGGTCGGACAGGGGATCTTTTTTGCTGGTGCTAACCACGTAGCCATCGAGGTCATTGCTAGTTACGAAGAGGAAAAACTTATCACTACTAATCCGGAAGAGCTTTTAAAGATCAAGCAGGCTGAGCAAGAGCGTTCAGCGGCCGAGCTTCCAGGTCAAGCTGAACCGGCTCAAGATTCAACCTCATCAACTACCGGGCAAATTCCAGCAGCTCAAACAAATACCCCGCCGGCCACCTTTGGCCAACCGACCGACAACACCGACCCTGATATTGATCAACTCAGCCAACAAAATTAGTTAAATGAGTCGGGCTATTATTTTTGCCAACGCTGCCACCCTGGTCGCCAATACTCTCCTTGTTATCGGAGCGATTGTTCTGGCAATTATTGCCGCGGTAATTGTGTTTAAAAATATTTCGTTTGGTATTCCTACCCTTGGACAAAAAAGCGAAGCAACCAGCTTAAACACGGGCACCAACGGCAGTGGCACGAATTTAAGCGGAGGCTGCTCTAATCTCAATCAAACACTCGATAACGGTGCAACTGTAATTTCAATTATTAATCAAGCCTCCAGGGACAGCGGTCTTGCTGCTTCAAAGATTGCGGCCATCATGGAAATTGAAAGCAGTTTCAACCCAAAGGCTACCAGTATGGTTGATGGCAATCCGATTGCCTATGGTCTTATGCAAACAATTCCGCCAACCTACAACCAAGCAGTCGGCGGCAAGGGTAAAAAGGTAGAATACACCCATGTCGTAATCGGTAGCGGGGACAATGCCTTTGACTCATATGTAGTAAGAGGCGAAAATTATATTTTAAATGATCCTTATGCTGCTACTTATGCGGGATCAAACTACTTAAAAGATTTAATTAAACAATTCGGCGAAGACAAAGGCGTCATGGCCTATAATTGGGGACCAGGAAATATTGCCTCCAATTACAAGATCCCCACTAGCGTCAAAGATTACTTACAAAAATATAAAACTGCTCTAAGTAAATACACCAGCTGCGAAAATGAAGCGAAAAGCGGTGAGACCGCTCAGATATTAATTGACTACGTAAACAAGGCACCTAAGCAAACTACCTGTCAGCTCAACAATGGTACCGGGTCAAGTGGTTGCTACCAAACAGTTGAAAAAGTCCTCAAAGCAGCTTTCCCTGGCAGCAATGCGCGAGGCGACGGCAGTTGGATCAGGGATTATTCCTCTGATCAAGACATCATCAATCGGCCGCCCTCGGGCCAGGACATTAGTGACGCGGTTTCGATCTTAAAGAGAGAAACTAAGGAACCGTCTGGCAACCTGCCGGTCTGGCATATTCGTGGCAATGGCAGCGGCCAACATTGGATCGTGGTAGTTGGCATAGAAGGTGCCAATATAAAGTTTTTTGATCCAGAATACGGGGAAATTAGAACTCAGCCTGCCGACTTCAAAAGCAGTAAAGGATGGTATTACTTTGCTGTCACCGCTAAGGGGGCCGGGGATAATTCAAACTATAAGCGGGGTTATGAGTTTTCGCCGAAAAGGTAATCATGAAGAAAATTTTTCAGATTTTAGGCATCTTAGTTGTTGTCAGTTTGATATTCTTGGTTGTTAACAACGGCCAAAAAAACCAATCCGATAACCCGGGTAGCATCACTGCGGACAGCCAAATAGATAGTCAAATCATTTCTAATTCAATAATCTCGTTGGCAAAAACCGGATCCGTTGCAACCCTACTGGAAGATGGAGGCCAGCTATATATATTTAATACGCATAGACAAAAGTATTTAAAGGATTCATTGCTCAATTTTCCTAACGCTACTACATTCTTAGGAACCAGCCAGCCAGAAAATCTAATTTACTACAACGCTACAGAAACGAAGAGCGGTTGGTATTATTTTAACCTGAAATCGCGACAAGAAACCAAACTTAACGAATCAATAAGTATTCCGACTGTCTCGGCCGATGGCAAAAGACTCATCTATATATTTAACAATCCCGACCAAAGCCAATCATTAGTTGTCTCCGATATCAATGGTCAAAATTTTAACCGGATTCTTAACACCGAGGAGGGCTACGAACAATTAAGCTGGGGACCCAAAGAAACCTATGTCCTCGGCCTAGACACCCTCAGCGTGCCGCCCGGCTGGAATCTTATCTACTTAAGTTCTAAGAAAGAAGAGCAGATCACTAATGGCTACGGCGAATCACTCTGGAGTCCGAATGGAGAGCAGGTATTAGTTGATGGCCTGAAAAACCTGGAATTAATTGCGATCGAAACAGCAACCAGTCGATCTACGGCAACTTCATCGGTCGCCCTAACGACCTGGATTAACAATGAAAAGTTTTTAAACTACGACCCTACCGCTAATCAATTGAACATATTTAATCAAGAAACCCTCGAAATTGTAGATCAAATAGACTGGCCGACAACTCAGCCAACTAGACTAATTGGCTTAGAAGAGGGAAAGCTTTACTTTCTGGCCGAAAATACCCTTGCTCAAATCGACATCTCTTCGATCTTAAAATAAAAGGAGTCTCTTTATGAGACTCCATGCCTAGCGCAACTCAGTTAGAGGCGCCGCTTGATTAAAGCCAACAACTACAAACGTATCGTCGACTTTTTTTATTTGTATGTTGTAACTCTCCCCGAAATGTAGCGTTATACTGTTTTGATTGCCTTCGAGAAAGACACTCTCTTCTTTTAAAGGGTAGGACTGCACCCAATTCCACCAACGCTCAAAGTCCAATTCGCTTCCGGGCGAGCAAAAGGCTTTAACTTCGGCTTTATTGTTGAGGGCGGTTAAGGACAAAAACCGAACTAGTCTTTGACGCAAAAGGTTATTGTCGAACTCAGCCAAAGCGATCAAGCCTAATCCACCGATTCCTGTCTCTCCTTTATGAACAGACAGGGTACACATTTTTGCCGCCAATGTCGCCAGTTGGCGATTAATTCGCTTTGCCTTTGCTTCACCTCCTTCGCTCTGAGGGTAATTCTTAACCCGGACAGAGCCCCGACTATAAAAGTCAACCAACTTGTAGCGACCATTGACGTTCTCCCACTGAAGAACCCAAATCCCGAAACCGACATAGTCCAGGGGAACGATGCAACTAGCATCATTAGGGTCATCCACCCCGTATAACCACAATGTTACCCGCTTGTTACCATCTCTGGTTATGCCAAGCCTAGTATAAGACTCTTCGAAGTCAGAGACGAAACCCAGACTTGTTAGAATCCCACCCAGCTGAGCAGTCTTAGGGGTTAGCCGATTACGCTCTGTGGTTTCCAAATTCGGAACAATTGAGTAAAGCTGGAGGGCAAGTTGAGTATCTTGATAACTGATAAGTTCTGGATACTTCTTGCTCTCGTGCCACTGCTCGAATTCAGCTCTAGCGGTGATGTGGTTTTCGTACGTATCTTGCGCCCATCCTAGTCCCGGCATCAAGGTCAAAAACAGCAATACAATTATCGATCTTCGCATTCATCATGCCTCCTTGTTAAGTTTGCAAAACTATAATTTATATCAAATTTTAGTCTGTTATTCAATAAAAAAGAGGTCCGTTAGGACCTCGCGCTAGTTACCGACAAGCAGGTACTTGCCGTCAAAGGTATATTTTAGGGTCTGGCGACCCTGGGTAGTTGGAAAAGCCATATAAGTAGTTTCTCGCTGACCAGTTAAGGTGATCTGCTCCAGTCGCAAATCTGAAATGGTTTTCAGAATTTGCCACCATTTCTTACCCTCTTGGTAAGAACGAAAATAACTCAGCACCTCCGCTTCGTTATTAAGGAGTACCAGGCGAAAAAACCTGGTCAGAATTTGACGGGTGCCGTTATTGGCTAAGTCGGCCAAGGCTATCGGCCCCTCGCCACCGATCGAGGTGACAGGGTGATGATTGGGATCAATCGTACACACCCTGGCGACAAACTGGCCGATGAACTTATTGGTCTGCTCGGCATGGTCGGACTCGCGAAGACCGGCGTACTCAACCAAAGCCCAGTCGGCAATCCGATTGTTACGAAAAGCAACTCCCAACACCGAGGTTTCCTGTCCATCGTGTCCGGAACTAACGAGTTCAAGCCAAAGCACCTCGACTCCGTCAGAGCCAATCGTCATGCCGATTTTGTTTTCGGCATATTTAATCCAACCCTGATAATCACCAAGAAAACCTGGCGACCTCTTAACTTGCTCAAAGTACGCTTTGGCCCGGTCTACTTCGGAAGGCAATAATAGGTTGGGATAAGCGGCCTCGGGTTGAGCCCATAATCCAAACTCAGCCTTTGTCCGCTGAACAGAACGGAGCTTTCTTTGACCCTGAACCAATTTATTGCCTCGAAATTGATAATAGTTGAGATCGTAGCGACCGTTACCTAAAACCTTGATCGCCCACAGACTCTGAGTATTGCGCTGATCGTAGGCAACAAGCTGAGCCAAAGCATTAGTTCTGCATTCGGTTGGCACACTTGCCAGATCGCAGCTGATCTTCCTCAACTTACCCAATTGCTCCTCAAAGCTAGGATTCTGTTGGCTTTTGGGTGGTGCCACTTCGTGTTCAGGTCGACCGCTTGGGCCGTTGATGCCTAAATTAGAATTACTGGCCACCGTACTGGTTGCATAGTAGCTCTGCAAAATTCGGCCGTTGCCATCCTTGGAAACATACCAAGCCAACCACGACTTCATTGCGTCACGCAGTGACATTTCGTCCACATTCATTTGGCGAACATGGTCAGCTAACGTGAAACCCGCTCTTACAAGCCGCTTGTCCTCAAATTGAAGATCGAGATGATCTCCTGCGGTCGACACCACTAGAACGTTAACGTGCTTGCGTTTATCGGATCTCATAACGATTTTTCTAATTTGAGGGGAAGTGCTCTGCCACTGCCTCAGGTTGTCACGACACAACGGAATAACACTTTCCTGACCTGGATCAGGACGGACTTGAACAGTCTGACCCGAGTTAATCCGGCCAACCACATGCTCGTAGTATTGCTGCGCCCAAGCAGCCTGCGTCGTTACGATAACAAGTACCGCAATTAGAATTTTTCTCACTCATTTCACCTCCATGTTAAGTTTCGAAAACTGTACTTTATATCATACGCTAACCTGTTTTTCAAGGTAACAGCAAATTAAGTTTGCTATAATTTATTTAAATTTATTTAGGAGGGCGAGTGAGCTTTTCCCTCAATTCACTCGAGGAATTTTGTAATGGCAGATAACGACCCCCAGTGGGACATCAACTGGCGTTTTAACCAATGGGGCAAAGTCCTTAAGAATCAGGAAAAGCGTCACCAGGCAGCCAACGACCGTCTTAAGGCTCAAGCCAATAAATACGTTAGTGATTGGGAAAACTTTAATAAAGTTAGCCGGGAAGACCGAGACCGAGCGTATGAAGACGAAATAGAAAAGGCAGAAGAAGATTGGCTAAGCTATGCGCGCGACTCAGGTGAACCCTTTGTTAACGATGTTAGTAATTACAAACGACGCCGACTCGAGCAGACTGCCGCCAAACAAAAACCCAACCAGCTCTTAGAACAAATTCTCAACCCGAGTGACCAAGCCTCCCAGGCTGTTGCCATGCGGGAGCTCACCAATAAGCTTGGCGGCTTTGGAGCCAGTCGAGAGTTTTCTAGTAGTCGAACCGAACAAGAGCGCGACAGCCTATTTAAAGCCGGCACCCGCGAAGCGCGGGAAAAGGCGGTTCAGGGATTAATCAAAAAGGCTGGCGGCGAAAAGGCTGAAGAGCAACTTTTAAGGCTACTTGCCAACGTCCCCGAAATTGGCTGGGTTGTCCGGGCATTAATGATTTTAAAGAAACCGTGGGTTCTGGGCTTACAGTTAGTAATTACCTTAATTTTGGTCTCATTAATCGTTTTTCTAATTGCCACACTTTTTAATGCCTACTCTGGCCGTTCCGGCACCACGCCAACCCAGGCGGGCGATATCAACGACGACGATTTTATCGACCGACTGACGCTGCAAAAATGCCTTGACGAAAAACCAATCCAGGTCGACGAAGAGCAACAAGCATCGAGCGCTGGCCTAAGTATTGAATGCCAGAAGCTTATTGAAAAACTAGAGACGGATGGAACCAAAGAAATTGCGAGCCTCCGCTCCAGAATAGAGAGTTTCGAAGATGACAAAAAAGCGGAAGCTCTAGAAAAACTAGGTGAAATGGAATCAGCCCTCAACGCTGTCAAAAACTCCAATGGCACCATCGAAACCCTTAAACAAGCCATTAAATTCGAGGAAAAGCGCCAAGAATTTCTAACTGCCTTCTATAGTTTAATCGGCTGCGACAATGTCGAAGCAATTTTTAAAGAGGATCCACTTAACCCGGGTTTTTATGCTACCCCAGAACAACCCGTTGGCAACTTAGCGCGGTATCGTAATGGATCTTACGACAGTCACGAATGGTATGTCACCAAAGACTTTGCCTGCTACCTAATAAAAGTATCTCAAGCATTTGGGGCCGACATCGAACTAGGCGAAGGGAGTGGTCGGGGAGGCACTGCCGCCACCGGACACAATACTCACTCTGGCGGCGGAGTAATGGATATTTGGGTTCAAGGATTTCATAGTGGCAGCACTCCTGCTCGGGCTCGCGAGTTAGCCAAAATTATCATGGATCTAGGTGCCCGTTATCTGATTGTTGGCTCATACCAGCAAAGCCTCGAAGATATTCAAGGTGTCGATTCTGATCCAAGTGGCATCCATGACAATCATTGGCATATTTGTTTTTCGGGGTGTTAGATGAATAGCTATACAAAAAAAACCACTAGTCTGCTGGCAATTTGCCTAGTTTTACTGCTTGATGTCGTACCACTGAGTTTAATTCCCTTAAATCTTAACATCGCTCAGGCCCAAGAACAGACTACTACGACCGGTACACTAGGCACCGATGGCCCAAGCAAAGATCCAGAGCTTACAACCGCGCCACCCTCCGATCAACAAAATCCCTCCTTCGACGAACAATTAGGAGTAGTTGCCAAAGTCTCGGGCCAACTTCACGCCGTTAGCTCACCGGTTAAGGGCATTAAGTTAAACGGTGTTGACCGGATCCAATACGAAGCCTACTTAAAACTAAAACGTTATTTTGATATGCAAGAAACTGAGGTTCCAACCTCTGTCGACCTAACCTCTCTCCCAGAATCGTTACGGGACGAACTAGTGATTAGCAAGCTCTCTATTTTTGACACGCGCTTAATCCAATCAATCGAAAATATTGTTACGCCCAGCAATGTTAACGGCGCCGGACACGAGTACGCCAATGTCTACCGGATCACCAAGGACCATCGTACCGAGGGCAACCGAAAAACGACCGAGGTTTTGCCGGAAATTGACGAGGAACCGCGCGACTCACAACACGCCTTTGATATCGGCGAAGCCGTAGATGTTTCGGAATTGGACTATCTACGAGGTACCGAGTTTACAATCGAAGTCGAAGTTAATGACAAGGGTGAACCCGTTCTCAAAGACGGCAAACCCGTCGAAAAAGTTGCTTCCTACAAACACTTAGATATCGAACCGATTAAATTCGTCTTACAAGCAGATAATGTTGACGGTTTCCCGGGTAGCTTACCTTCGTTCTACGGTGAAAGTCCGCATACAGCTGCCCAGTCAGCTGCCGAGAATCGGCTTAGTAATTTATTTGCCGAAGAGGCCGACCGTCATGGTTTTGATTTTAGCCCGGATGCTTTTAACCCCCAGGGGGCAATTAGTATTCCCGAAATTGCCAAGCAACTTGGTCAAGAACACTTAGCTAACATAGGCGAAATCGGAAATATCGCTCTCGGCCGCCATGCTCCACTTAGTACTGGCCAATTAAATCTAGCCAATGCCAGCACCATCCCTAGTTTTGGCTGGTATGGCGATCAGTTAGAAGGTTCGTTCAACGAAACGACCAGCTTACTTTTAAATGCTGGTCGCGAGGTTGTGACTAGTAAGCTAAATCTCCCTCAGGGTGCGATGATCGGCCAATCCTCCAACGACATTTTCGTCAATATTGGCGAGAGAATATTCGAAGATGCCCTAGGAGAACTACCCCTCGGATCGCTTGACGGTATAAACCCAGGCAATAGAGAATCCTTGGAGCAACATGTTGGCCGGGGCGTCGTCGCTAAATTCTTTGACCTTTATGTAGCCGATATTCCCCTTAACGCATCAGCTGAACAGTTTAAAGCCAAGCTTGGCAATGCCTATGATTACATGGTTGATGCCCCTAATATCGCCAACAACGCCTTTGCACTAAGCGAACAAAGCACCCAATCTCTCATCAACAACCAAATATCTCCAGACGAATGGCTCAGGCAAGTCGGCCAAGAACGACTCCGGGTCATCGAACAATATGTAGGCGGAGAAATCGGTCGCAATCGTCGCGATGCAGCTTTAAATATTGAGGAAAAACCAGACCTCAGAAATGACCTGGAAAACAAACTGCCGGATGCTCCACTAACAATCTATAAAAACAGCACTGAGTTTCTGGCTGCCAATACCAGCTATACCCAGGAACAAGTCGACGCAATTAAAGAAAGGGCCCAATGGCTCCTAGATAATTATGCATTTGCTAGCGGAGACAAGAACCTCTTAGTAGAAGCAGCTGGGGTTGAACGGCAGATATTAACAACAACAATTTCTACTTCTACAACCCCAGCTTCCGGCCTCCTAGGTAGTTTTGCCAGCACTGGTCCAGCCGCTGGTACAACATCAAGCAAGTACACTCTCTCTGTTGATCCGGAAAAAATCGCTTTTATCTTAGTCGACGACGATCTCGAGGCTTGGCTAACTGACCACGCTTTCAGCCAAGGCTTTGAGCCAGACAGTGGTCTAAGAACTGACCGATTTCTAGCTGGTGACACAGGCGTTTTCCGCGAAATAGGTATTGATCAAATCGCCAAACGCCTCATTAAAGACAACGATGGCCGCACGGCACTTAGAAAATATCTTCATACCGGCCAAATGCCAGTCGACGACCAACAAACTCCACTTGTTAATATCAATGAGATTGTAGGCCTAGCGGGCTTATCAACTAGAGCGGAGCTCGATGCAATCTTTATTCAAAACGCTCCATATCTAACTTTCGAAAATATCGGTCGCGAAAATTTAGCTCAATCGTTGAATTTTAGCGAGGAAACCGCTGCCAGCAACGCTTTAGTCGGTATTAAGGATAAAGACAGCCTTAATCAAGAACTCGACAATCTTGAAGTCGCTATCAATGAGCTTAAAAACTCACTGCCAAGCAATCAACAGGCAATCGCCGAACAGGCTCAGTTAGCACTGAGTCGGATGCGCTCCAATGTCGACAATGTCAATGTCCTCGGTACAGAAGTCAACAAGAGTTGGCGCAATGATGTAGGTATTCTCTATCAAGTAGGTCAGGCTATCTCAATTGGCGATAATCAGAAACGAAGTGATGAATATCGCAATTATTCCCTAGCTCTCTCCCAGTTAACAACTAATAAAAACGGAGCGGCGCTTTACGAAATCAAGGAAGGGCGTGATATTAAGCTAGGTAATCCAAGCGGCATTTATGCGCTCGACCAACTAGCCGCAATGGTTCAGAATCAGGCTTCGCCCACTGAAACAGTTAAAAACATCGGCGGCCGGTCCATCGACAACTACTTAGGAGTTGATGCTGACTCCACTAAAGCCGTCTATGACAAAATCGATAATATTTTTGCCGCCAACACTCCTTCCAGAGACTGGGAGAGTATTCTTAAAGATTTTACTAAGCAAAATATCGAACAGTTAAATGAGGCTGCGGCTTATTTGGAGTTAAACAAGTTCGGTTACGGCTTGGACGGAAAACCAATTAATCTCACGGGCTTGACTGGTACCGACCGCAGGCAAATACTTGGAGAAGCGGCGATTCAAAACTTGCTTTCTCCGGCTATGTCATTGGTCGCAGCTGGCAGTCAATCTCTGGATAAAATCTTTGGCTTTCACAAGTTTGAGTTCGTCAAAGATACTCCTGGTGTTTTAGGTCTCATAAAAAATCAAACTGGCGACGGCGTCCTCACTGCCTTTAAACGGGCCTCAGGTATTCAAAAATCCCTAGAACTTCTTACGGGCCGGCCAAATGCCAATCTTCTATTTGAGGAACAGAACAACGTCTATCTCGCGGGCCTAAACCGGATTATTGCTGACCGATCAGGTATTCCGCTGCCCATGGAAGCAATCGTCGACCCTGATTACGACTGGAGCTTCGACGATGCCACCCATATGATCCAGGCCTTGACTGGCCAATCAATCGCATCAGCCGTCAAAAGTCTCAATATCCCAATGTCTGGGGATTTTCTCACAGATAAAAAAAGTCTCAAAGAATTTCTCAATGGAAATGTCTTTAAGGACGGCAATTTCTGGAAAAATCCACTCGTCACCTCGCGCTTAACCGAAGTTGAAATACAAAATGACTTGCCAGTTGGCGTTATTAAAACCCTGCTCAACACCAAACTCACTGCGGAAGAACGCACTGCCGAACTCAAGAAAGCTGCTCTTCCTTATATCGCCACCCGTCTCACCCCCGAAACTATTAATAGTATTTTTGGACTAGAAGGTAGCGAGGCCGCCCTGACTGCAGCTGGCGTTTCGGGAGCAATTTCAATTCTCCTCGATGATACAGTTAAAGATAAAAGTGCCGCTTTGACTGACTTGGGGACTCAGATTGCTGACTCCTATACAGTCGCCAATTTTGGTTTTGGGATCAGCTTTTTATGGGATAAGAATACTAACACCGAACAAAAAGGACTTTTAGGCATTAGAACCCTTGGCACCGCCCTTGGACTTGACTCTGGTATTACTAATCTAGCTGCCGATGCATTTGAAACATTTTTTATCCATGATGGCCTCAACACCAATACTCTTCAAGGTAAACAAGATTTAGCCAAGTTAATAACCGGCATTGGGGCAGCCGCTGGAGTACCAGCTGAATATGCCGCCGTTGCCTCGAGCGTTTTGAGTGGTGATCTGGAAACCACGATTGTTTCTTACGCCGGCCAATCTTTTATCGACAATCAACTTGCTCAATACGGAGTCGGCGACATCAGGTTTACCGATGTTTATGAGGCCTTTATTTCGCCTCTGCCAGGCTCCCGCGATGTTATAAAGCAAACTGCTTTTAATGAAACGATCAGTCAATGGAAGGGTGAGGCTTTAGGCAAGTTTCCTGATTCAGAAAAAACTATCGAAATCACCGACCCGACAACGGGCGAAAAGCTTAAAGTCGTGCCGAGCATGGCAGCAGTTTTTGAGAACCGAAAGAATGAGCTCCGCCAAGAGTTTCAATCGAAAGCTCGAGAAAATCTCCAATTTGCCTTCGGCGATGCTCTCCTCAACAAGGCTTTAGGCTCTCAGGCGGAAGGTATTAATGTTCGCGGAATGACCAAGGCAATGTTTAAGGGCAATCCGACCGAAAAACTTAATGCCTTTGGCGGAATGTTAAGCCAGTTTTCAGGCAATGAAAACGCTGCCCTGATTTTTGGCACAGTTCAAGCTGCTAAAGAATTAGAAAAATTCTTCGACACTAAGGATCTAACAAGTGTATCCGAAACCAGTCTTAATCAATTAGACGGCTGGTTTAACCAAATTACCGGCTGGGATGCTCCATTAGGTAGCTTTACGGCAGTTCTCGACTTTGTTGCTCACGACGGATCAACCGCCGGCTTCGACCGACTTCTTAACTCCGACTACACTCAATTCCAAATCGGCGGTGTGGTCGATGGAGCCCTAGGCCTACCAGGCGGTACAACCTTTACCGCCTGGCAAGCGTTTGAATCACTGACAGGGGCACAGAAAGCCGTTGATGTCGCCCGCACTAACTTATTTAATGCCTCAGCTGGGGCTGGTAGTTATGACTTTGCGGCCGGGCAGGTTACCCAGGCAAGAGAGGCCCTCGCTCAAGCCCAAACCAATCTTAAATTGACTACGGCCGGCATTGTAACCACGGGAGTAAACTTAATTTTTGGGTCAACTTTTGCCAAGATTGACAGCGCCCTTGGTCTTCCTTCGGGCCTGACATCTGCCCTAATCAGTACGGTCATCACAGCCATAATGGTCCCGACACTAAGCTTGGCGGCGCTGGCAACGACGGTACTGTTGCCGGCACTTCTGCCAATCCTTCTCGGTGGCCTACTTGGTGGCGGGGGACTGTTTGGTGGTTTATTTGGCGGCGGGAAAAAGAAGGTAAAACGGCAAGAAATCCTCTGGAGCTATCATAAATCTGATCCTCTAACAAAGCCCAAAGATGCAGCCAAGCCGGATTTTGCCGATATTAGGCGGGCAGACTGGCCAGAAGAAGCTTGGTATCCTAATCCCCACAAGGAAAGCCAAGGAAACGAAGACGCACCCAGTCAAAACTTAGAGATATTTGCTCCCGGCAAGGATATCGCCCTGGAGAAAGAAGAAGACTTACCCGAAGGTATTTTTAAAGGCAATACCAAGGAAGAATTTAAGATTGGAGCTAAAAAGGCAGCCAATACTAAAATTATTGAGCTTTTAGGCGATTTACTTCTTTTGGAATCGGAGCAAAGACTAGACGATGAAAATTTTCGACCCAGCCAAGTCTGTACCCACAATAAAGATCACCTGACGATCGCTGAACGCCGAATTTCCCAGCTGTTTACGCCGGAAGGAACATTTGGCAGCTACGATGAGTTGATCGACGACGGCCAGCGGCTTGGAGTGTGCTTTGATGAAAAAGTATCTTTATTAGTAAAATTTGTTCATTGGCAATATTAAATGGAAGAACAACCCTTACCACAATTAGATTTGGAGCAGGTTATCGATAATAGCTGGAATCAACAGCAGCAGTCACCACCTACGCCTCCACCCAGCCCTCCAAAGCCGTTTCGACCTACCAAGGAAGAACATCGGCCAAACCTTAAATTAATCATTGGTGGCCTAATTGGCTTGATAGCGATTGGCTTGATTATCTTTTTTGTCTTCTTTTACCGAGCCACCCTTAATGTGTCGGTTAGCCCCGATACTGCCTCGATTAAAATCGAAGACCTGGTGGCTAGTGGTAATCTCAACCAAAAATTTGGCCCCGGGGTGTACAGCTTAAAAATAGAAGCGCCCGGCTTTATCAGTTTTAGCCAAGACCTAGCTTTAAAAACCGGCGAAACCAAAAATCTCAACCTAACCCTAAGGGCGCTACCCGAAGCAGAAACCTTGGTTGCCGACCAAACCCAGTTTGTAGTTTTTGATGACGAACGCCAATCGCTTTTATATTTAGCACCTCAAAAAAACCAAGCTTTTCGGCTGTTTTTAAATAAAGAACCGGTTATTGACCCAATCACTCCCGACAACTTACCCAATATTAACGACTTTGTCTGGTCGCCTAACCGCCAACTGGCCTTTTTTAAACAGGGTAATGCCACCAAGCAGTACGACTTTAAACGCTACGACCTCTTAACTCAGGAAATTCGTGATTGGCCAACCGGCGTCGGCTCAATCGACTGGCGGCCAGATAACCAAAAAGTTGCTTATTATTTTGCCCCTGAATCAGGTGAGCGGACAATCATCCGTGACAATTTAGTCAACAGTGAACCGGAAAGAATTTACAATTTTGCCGACACAACCATCTCCGATCCCGAAATTGCCTGGTCGCCCGATGGTAAATCAATCAGTGTCTTAACCGACCAACTCTTTGTATTGGACGTTTTTACAAAAGAATTAGTAGCTCTTCAGGATCAAGAAGTCGTTAAAGAAGCCCGTTGGCTGCCTAATTCGAATCAACTTATTTATACCGATGCCGCTAACAACCTCAAGCTCGTTGACCTAGCTGGCACTGTTACAGATTTAAAATTTAATGCCAGATTAAACCAGCTAACAATCCTACCTGACAGCAACAGCATGATCGTTACTCGAGGTGGTGGCAACTCACTCGAAATCCTCAAAATGGACTTTAGTGACGGTTCACTTAATCCCTATCAATTCAAAACCACCAATAATTTAACACCGATCAATCTTTTACTCAGCGACGACCAGCAAACACTCTTCTTTACGAGTGGTGGTCAACTTTCATCACTTAAACTTGATACTGGAGAATACGATCTTTAATCCAACTCGGTTGGGTTATTAAGACGAAACTTAATCGAACTAATTAAATCGTGACCAAGTTCAGTATTAATTTGGGTAATTATACGATCAATTTCTGAGGCCAATAAATAACGGTCGGACGGGTCCTCAATTGCCACCCGTAAAATCCGGTTTTTATATGAAATGGCCTTAAATTGGCCAGCCGCGACCTTATTAGCAACCCTTACAATTTCGGTCGCTTGAAGGCGATTAGTGAGCTCATGACGGCTACTAAAATTACTAAATGATTTACTAATTGGCTCGAGTGACATTTGGACTTAAACTAATCTGATTAATATTTTGATCTAATAGCTTATCTGCGTCGGTGGCAGTAATTATGGCCGGATAGTTTACAACAAGTTCGTTTAGTTTTTGACTTCTAACTTGATCAAGTTCCGAAAACATATCGTCTAAAAGTAATAATAACCGACAATCTTTGTCTTTAGTATTCACAAACTCTAACTCGGCTAACTTTAAGGCCCACAAAAAACTCCGTTGCTCGCCACGTGACGCTGCCTGAGCCAATGGATAATTATCGATTTTAAAAATTAAATCATCCCGATGAGGTCCGACCGAGGTTCCACCGGAACGCTGGTCAGAAAAACGTTTTTGGGCCAGGGTTTGTTTTAATTTCTCCGATCGACAACTGACCAGATAAGAAACATCAACCTCCCTGGCCAAACGGTTAACCAATAATTCCTGATATTGCTCGTTAATAAGTTGACCAATAAACTCCACTAAAACATTACGCTTAGTGGTAATTTCCGTACCATAAGTAGCTAATATTTCTTCCCAGGGCTCAAATAACTGGTCACTTAAATCTTTAGCTTGCCATAACAGGCTATTGCGCTGTTTAAGGGCATGCTGATAAGCCAACAATGCCTGGCCATAAGTTTGGTCAGTTGAGGTTAAAATGACGTCTAAAAACCGGCGCCTTAAGCTTGGTGAGCCGGTAAAAATATTAAGCTGCTCCGGAGAAAAAACAACAACCCGGAGATAGCCAAGAGATTCAAGGGGACTAACAACAACATCATTTTTTTTAACCCGCTTAACTAATTGAGGGGAGAGGGAAAGTGCTCTTTCCAGTTTAAAATCACGGCCTGTCAAAACTAATCGGGTAACTGTTTCGTTCCAACTAACTAATTCCCGGTCACTTTTTGTTCGGTAAGACTTGGCAATACTTAAATAGTAGAGAGCTTCGAGAATAGAGGTTTTTCCGACACCATTAGGACCAGTAATAACCGTTGGTGAACTTAGATTAAACTGCTGATCTTTAAAACAACGGAAATTAACTAATTCAAGTTTGAGTTGTTCTCGATTATCAAGGGGCATCTACCCGCAATGGCATAACCAAGCTTAAATAATTATCGTCATCGGTCGAGTTAAAAACACCTGGCGCAGCTAAACCGGAAAATTCCAGCCGGATAGTTTCGGATTTAAGAGCATTAATCGCGTCTAAGATGTAATTAGCATTAAAAGCGATTTCGAGCTCGTCTCCGCTCACCTGAGCTGGAACTGTGGCGGTATTTTGACCAATCGCCGCTGAAACAGCATTGATTGCCAAACCAGTTGGGGGAGTTATCTTAAAACGGACGTTGTGAGCCGAATCACGGGCAAAAAAGTTAGCCATCTTAACTGCATTAGCTAGCTCGCTTCTATCGACTGTTGCTGTTGTCGTCGCTTGTTTGGGGATAATCTGGGTATAATCCGGAAAAGTCCCTTCGATTAACCGGGAAACAACCTGCGTCGAGTCAAATAACAATAAAAGTTGATTATCGGTAAACACCAAACTAACTTCTGTTTCCGTATCGGGCAAAATCCTAATTAATTCATTAACTGTTCTAGCTGGAATAATAACCGACTTACCAACTTCTTTACCTTTATAAGAAATTCTTTTTTCAGCTAACCGATAAGAATCAGTTGCGGCCAAGATCAGGGCATCGGTATCGATTTTAAAATAAATTCCATTTAAGACCGGCCGGGCATCATCGAGAGCAGCTGCAAATCCAACTTCCTGAAGAGATTGCCGCAAAATCTTAGCCTTAATGGTTATTTTTTCTTTTGATTCGACTTTAGGAATAAGTGGAAAATCAGAAGCATTCAAACCTTTAAGTACCGCCTTATGGCGATCAGAATTAATAACCGCCTCATTATCCCTTAAATCAATTGATAAGGTTTGGTCATTATTATTAGCGACAAAATCGACTAATAACCTGGCCGGCAAGGTAATAGAACCATCATTAGTTACTTTGGCACCGATCCAAGTCGTTACACCTAATTCCAAATCAGTTGCCGATAACTTTAGTTGACCGTCTTCAGTCTGAAGTAAGACATTGGCTAAAATCGGTAAAGAAGACTTAGTGGTCGCTACCCGACTCACTACTTGTAACCCCTTAGAGAAATTTTCTTGTGTACAACGTACCTGCATATTGTTTTTCCTTATTTAGTTTTCCACATTTCTCTTATATAAGAAAGAATATTTATAAAAAGTAGTAGTAATAGTAAGGCCTGTGGAATCTGTGGATTTAACCCGTTGAGGCTTGGGGATTATCGGGGGATAAAACAGGGAAAACTCACCTGTTTTTGAGGAAAAAATGGGGATAATATTGTTTTTAATTTTTAGCCGCAAAAGTTTATCCATGGGGGTATAAAAGTTATCCAAAACTTTTCCACATTCTATCCACAGACACTAACCCGAAACATACAGTTTTTCTTTAATTAAAGCGATATCTCGTTGGAGATTGTCGTTACGAACTAATTCTTTTTTTATTTTCTCCACACCGTGCATAACGGTAGTGTGGTCTTTGCCGCCCAAAGCCTTGCCAATCTTAGGGAAGGAATAAGCTAACTCGTGGCGCATTAAATACATGGTGATCTGACGCGGATGAACCAGTTCTTTATTGCGTCTTTTACCTAAAAGATCAACTAGATTAAGGGAAAAGAAATCAGCGACTGTTTGGCAGATTGTTTCGGCAGTTATGTGGGTGATTTTTCGATCGGTGCCAGTCTGTTCTAAAATCCTTTCAATTAATTTCATCGACGGCTTAACCGCATAAAGTTCGCAATGGGTAATAATGGCGTTAAGGGCACCCTCTAGTTCTCGGACGTTGTTTTGGACTTGCTTGGCGGTATATTCGACCATTTCTGGATCGAGATCAAAATTCTTCTCTTCGCATTTGTGTTGGAGAATTGCCTGGCGGGTTTCTAGGTCAGGGGTTTGAAGGTCAGCCACCATTCCCCAACTAAAACGGGAGGATAGGCGCGGTTCCAACTGGGGAATAGATTTTGGCCGGGTGTCAGAAGTCATCACTATTTGCCGGTTAGTCTGATGGAGAGTATTAAAGGTATGGAAAAATTCTTGTTGAGTACCTTCCTTGCCAGACAAAAACTGAATGTCGTCGATTAATAAAACGTCGCAGTTACGATACTTCTTTTTAAGTGAATCAATTGTTTTATGCTTAAGGGCTTGGTCAAACTCGGTTGTAAATT
>JAGQLE010000021.1 GCA_020429585.1 Candidatus Berkelbacteria bacterium | reverse complement strand
CCCTTAATTACATTGTCCTCTTGTTCATAAAGCAAAATTGTTGCTCGAGCTTCCGGAACGCAATTTATTAAGTTGACACAGCCTGCCAAGTCCTCCTGACAAGCGTCGCAACGAACAAAGTCTTCTTGAGTAATAACCGACGTTACCAATCCAAGCTCCTGGTGGTAGTTGATTCGCGACAAAGCCAACCCCCATAGCTTTAATGTCGGCACGGTTTTGTAATTAGCAATGTTCTCCGAAATCTTCTTAAGCCGGGCACCAGACAACATCAGGTCTGCCGCTTGTTCCAAAACCTTGACGGTCGTATTAGAGTGACGAAATCCTCCTGTGTCACCGTATAAGCCAGCCAATAAACAGGTTGCGATTGGCATATCAATTTTTACTCCCAGGCCTTCGACTAAAGGCTTAGTTAGCTCGGCGGCCGAAGAGGCCTGGTAATCTACATAATTTATCTTGGCTAATTTATGGAGGTCGTTCTTTTGATGATGGTCAATGTTTATTATCCGAGACTTAAACCGAGCAAATTCCTTAATCCGACCGCTCAAGCCTGTCCTCTTAATATCACCACAATCAACAATCACAATCGAATCAAAATTACCTAAAATACAATCCCGACCAAACTGTTCAATCCCAGGCAAAAACCTAAAAGGCGCTGGTACTTCGTCGACGCAAACAGCATGAACGTTCTTTTTAAGCGCCCGTAGTGCATGCGTCAATGCCAGTGTTGATCCCAAGGCATCGGCATCAGGATGCTGATGTGTGATCAACAAAATTTTCTCACTGGCCGCTAGTCGATCAACGACCTGCCTAACCACCCCTTCGAATTGAAGGTTGGCTCTACTCACTTAGCTGGTATCGAATAAACTAATCGGTCTTCGTCTGGCAACATCGATTGAGTTAATTTTAGGGTTTCGACTTCCTCCGGTGTCTGACCCTCGACTCCCTTGAACTCTTCGGCGCTCTCCAAACCAGCCAAAACAACTACCCGCGGATCAATCAACTTAATCATTTTATTAATCTTTTCGAGCTTTTCCTTGTCTGCCCCAATTACTTTAAATAAAACCGCATCAACGTTTTCGAGCATCTCCAACTCTTTTTCGGTGACTTCATTGCGGGTCTCGTCAAAGTAAGCAACCGTAACCTCGTCGGCATGAATATGAACAAAACCCTGACCCACCTCCAAAAAAGAATCGGCAATCTCGTATTCACCAGCGCCAGGCAAAACTAAATCATTAACCTTTATTTCATTGTCCAGCTGAATAGCAGCAGTCCTGGTTTTAATAGTACAAGTTCCCTTTTTGGCTTTGCAATTGATATTCATTAAGCTCCTTTAGCGATATTTCAGCGTAACTAAATTTATTTTTAAACTCAAGATTAGTAGGCATGATTTGATAGCTTCGGTATTAAGAAAACCGTCGATAAATCGACGGCTAACACTTTCACCGGTTTAATCTTTGTCTTCAAGGCTCTTCATCCTTTTTATCCAAAGATTTTCAAGATCGACCGATCTTGCTTGACCGACAACCCGGACGTTCAGTAGGAACTCAAGCGAGAGACAACCCACCAGCAGACCCAAAAACATCCCGCCGGAAATCGGCAACGCATGAGTTACAAGCTGAAAGGCGATCAATCCGAATCCAAGGTAAACAGCCGCTCTCAAAAAGAGCCTTATCAAGTCAGACATTTAACCTTTTACCTTCCCTAAATTTTTTGGCGACTTTTTCCTTCATCTTGATATACTCGTCCTCTTTGATGTCGGACAAATAGTAGTCACCGCGCTTACAGTCTCTTTTTAAGACTAATTCCACGGGAACGGATAATCCGACGCTCTTAATAACAGATTCTAATACCCGCCCTTGGAGCGAAAATAAAACGTAGTTCGCCACTCTGGATAAAATCCAAAATTCTTTTGGCGATTTGTAAAAAACCTCTTCGCCCGACTCATGGGCATCGGGGTAACGTTGTAAAAAATCTGCTTTCTGCGTATCAGAAAGCAAAATCCTATAACACAATGGCTGATACCTCTTTCTTCCCTAATACAAAAGGGAGGTCTGCCCCGGATCTAATCTAAATTAATAGATTACAGAAGACGATCCGAAGCATACCTCCCGCTTGCTAAAGGGTTACCACCCAGCCTTGGCTGGGTGGTCTAAGATGCATTATTTAACTGGGCATTTAACTGCTCATACTCCTTACGGAGATTGTTTA
>JAGQLE010000020.1 GCA_020429585.1 Candidatus Berkelbacteria bacterium | reverse complement strand
GCGATAGGTTTATTTGTAGGCTCTTACCTTAATGTGGTTGCTCTAAGATGGTTTAAGCCAAAATCGAAGTCACCTCAAAAACTTAGTAATCGCAGTGAGTGCCCAAATTGCCAAAGGCAACTTAGTTTTTTGGAGATGTTGCCTATAGTGAGTTTTTTGGTACTTAGACGGCGATGTAAAAACTGCCAGGTAGCTATCTCCTGGCGCTATCCTTTGGTTGAGTCCGTAACCGGACTAGTGTTTCTTTTCCTTGCCCTCAATTTTAGTAATCTGACCCAGCTTATTGTTTTGACGTGCTTAGCCTCAATAATGATCGTTATTGCTCTTATCGATTTGGAGACGCAACTTATTCCCGACAAATTAACTTTGCCATCTATTGCGGTTTTTGCACTATTGATAGCTCTTTTTCAGCGAAATAACTTTTTAGATTTTTTAAGCAGCGGCTTAGCTTTTGACCATTGGCTAATCGGCATATTGATCGGTGTGGCAATTCCGGGCTTGATCGTTGTCTTAACCAAAGGTAAGGGGATGGGTATTGGTGATATTAAACTTGGCGGCTTAATTGGTTTGAGCTTAGGCGGAGTTTATGGATTATTAGCCTTGTTTTTAGCGTTTGTGATTGGTGCTATTGTAGGGTTAGGTTTAATCGCAAAAAATCAAGCTAATCTTAAAACGGCCTTGCCGTTCGGTCCATTTATGGTTGCAGGTTGGTTTTTGACTTTGTTTTTCGGTCCGCAAATCGTTGCATGGTATACTAATCTTGCATACTTGTAGGAGGGAGCAATGAAGTTTTTTAGTAGGGGTTTTACTCTTGCCGAGGTTCTAGTAGTGGTTTCGATTATCGGCGTCTTGGCGAGCTTGATTGCAGTTAATGTAACTAGTTCTCAGGCTCGGGCAAGAGATTCTCGCCGGCAAGCCGATCTTCAAAATATCGCTGGTGCACTTGAGCTTTATCGGGCAACTAATCGAGCTTATCCGCTAGAGGCTACATCGACTGCAATTGACAGCAGTGTTCTTACTACTGCTCTTACGCCTGCTTTTATAGCAAATTTGCCTCTGGACCCTCATCCTAATCCATCATCCTGGCAAGAATATAGTTATGTTAGCGATCCTGGCGGTAGTAAATTTAGTTTAGAAGCAAGATTGGAAAAGGTTAATGATTCTGAAGAGACTATTCAGGCTAGCGACGTATTCGCAACTGGTATCTATAAAGACGGAGACAACTATTTTTATCGGGTAAGCGGACAATAGCAAATGGGTCAGGGTAAAGGTTTTACTTTAGTCGAAATATTGGTATCGATGTCGATCGTTGTTTTGATGCTTGGCGTTGGCATTCCTGCTTTTCAGCAATTTGGTAAGCAGGCCGAGCTTGATCAGGCAGCGAGTGAGGTTCAGACAGCCATTCTTGAGGCGCGGAACTTGGCTTTGTCGCCAGAGGCTGGAAAGGCTCCACAGATAGATTACTACGGCTTAATTTTTCATTCCGACGGATCGGGTGGTCAAACTAATCAGTACTCAGTAGTGCGGATCGATAGTAATAATCCGCCGACACTGCCATTAGCAGACGACTTAATTGTTAAAATCAGAACTTTACCCAGGGGCTTAGCCTTTCAACAAACTCCAACCAATCTCTGGTATTCGATTATTGGTCAAGGCGAGGTCAAATTTGATGGCGATAACCCAGTTATTCTTAGGATTGGTTCAGACCCGCCTAGGGGAAAAGAGTTGGATGTTAACCAAGTCACCGGACAAGTTGTGATTAGGGATTTATGAAGAATAGGGGCTTTGGACTAGTTGAGGTCTTGGTTGCATCGGCAATCTTAGCTTTGGTTGTTGGCGGCTCGATTGCACTGATGCGCTCCTCTTTGAGGCGGACTGTCCTGGCGGCGGATCGCACAGTGGCAATGAACTTAGCTCAGGAGGCGATTGAGGCGATACGATCGGCTCGGGATACTACGTATACTGATCAAATTAACAATTTGTGGCAGGTTAACATTGGTGGTGATAATCCAGATTTGACCAGTTATAAGTTGGAATTGCGAAGATTGAGCGGTTCTAGCTTGGGTAGTCTTTGTTTAAGTTCAGCGTCATCAATTGGTTCGGGCTGCGCCTATGGTTTATTTCCTGGTCGAGAGAATATTTCTCTTAATAATACTGAGTTTGAGCGAGAAATATTTATAGAGGTGCCAAGCGGTTATACCAGCAATGCCGGAATTAACATCAATGGTAGTCAGGTGAGTGACAGTCAGGTAATTCGCAAGGTTACCGTAAAGGTAAGGTGGGGGGATTTGAATAATCCTTCGCCTTTAGAGCAGGTTGAGGCGATCACCTATTTAACGGATTGGCGCGGTGGAGTTTAATGACGCAGCGCGGTTACACTTTAATTGAGGTCTTGGTTGCTTCGGCTTTGTTTGTAGGAGTGCTGGTCATCGTAACCAGTTCATTTACCAGTATTAATCGGATCAACGAAGAAATCGAAGACATTCGAACTACAACCCAAACTGCAAATTTTGTTATGGAAACTTTAGCGCGGGAAATTCGTGGTGCTACCGGCTTAAGAGATTCTGACACTGGTACCTTTACTGGCGCCAATGGCCAGTTTCCATATAGTTTTGAGCTCGATGGCCGGCCGGATACAACAAGCGGCGACTATGTTAAGGATAGAGTTGGCTTGGAAACAAAAAAGTTTATCCCAAACGATAATCCTGATGAGGAAAGATTGGTTAGGAAAAGCTTTCGGTTTCAGGGAGATAATTTGATCGTTGCTACGGAAAATTTTAAATTTGATCCGGTGACAGGCAAGTTGCGTAGCCTGGGGATTGAACCATTGGTCAACCTCATTCCTCCTGATTTCGCAATAAAAGCCGGGACAGGTAAATTCAGTGGGATGAGTCCTTATGCCCAGACTGTTTCTCTTAATCCGGCCCATCCTTTTGTTCAGATAGAGTTTACTCTGGTTAATAGTTTAGCCTCGGCGCCGAATAGTGAATACTCCATTAGAACTGTTGTTGCTAGCCGCGAATTTCTAGATTAGGCAAGTTGTGCTAAGTTATCAGGTATGGAAAGTCTAGTCGTATATAGTGATGGGGGAGCGCGGGGTAATCCCGGCATAGCTGGGGCCGGTTTTGTAATTGCCGATAAGCAGGGCGGTACTATTTATGAGGGGGCCAAGCCTTTGGGAGTTACTACTAATAACCAGGCGGAGTATTGGGCGTTGATATTTGCCTTAGAGTGGCTTGAGGATAACGCCAAAAAACATCCTGAGCTTACCTTTAAGTTAGATAGCAAATTGATCGTCGAACAACTTAAGGGTAACTACAAGGTTAAGAATGCCGGTTTAAAGCCAATGTTCGTTCGTGTCCAAGAGCTTCTGACTAAAATAAAACCTAAAAGTCATGATTTTGTTCATATACCTCGGCGCCAGAACAAAAAAGCCGATGAACTAGCTAATTTAGCAATGGATCAACAACAAAATGAAAAATAATAATTTTTTAGAGCCACTGCCAGATCCGCGGCCCAATCTTCCGGCGCTCGAAGAGCGGATACTTAAGTTTTGGTCAGACGAAAAGATTTTTGAACAATCAGTCGAAAGCCGCCCCACTGACAAGCCGTTTATATTTTTTGAAGGCCCGCCGACCGCTAATGGCCGGCCTGGTACTCATCATATTCTAGCTAGGACTTTTAAGGATGTGGTGCCTCGTTACAAAACTATGCGGGGTTTTAGGGTAGAGCGCAAGGCTGGTTGGGATACGCATGGATTACCGGTTGAATTACAGGTAGAAAAGGAACTTGGTATTTCAGGTAAGCCGCAAATCGAATCGATCGTGCCAAATGATAAGAACGCCTCAATTGCCCAATTTAATAAGCTCTGCAAAGAATCGGTATTTACCTATAAAGAGGAGTGGGGAAAGTTAACTGAACGAATGGGATTCTGGCTTGATCTAAATGACCCTTATGTAACATATGAAAACGATTATATCGAGTCGGTCTGGTGGGTTTTAAAACAGGTTTGGGATCAAAAACTTTTGTTTCAGGATTTTAAGGTTGTTCCCTATTGCCCTCGTTGCGGTACTGCCCTGTCGAGTCATGAAGTTGCTCAAGGTTACGAGGAAGTTGAGGATAACTCGGTTTTTATAAAATTTAAGGTTAAAAACCAAGATCAAGTGTATTTACTCGCTTGGACAACCACGCCTTGGACATTGCCAGGTAATGTTGCTCTGGCTGTTGGTCGTCATATCAGCTACGGAATTTATGAAGTAGAAGGGGAGCAATTTATTTTGGCCGACGATCTAGCTGCTTCCGTATTGGGTGATCCTAAGAAAGTTCGAGATGTTGGCTTTGAAGAGCTTCTTAGCCTGGAGTACGAACCACTTTTTGCAATTAATGAGCTTACTAATGACAAGTCTTACCGGGTTTACGAAGCAGATTTTGTAACGACTGAGAGTGGAACCGGCATTGTTCATACGGCTGTTATGTATGGTGAAGACGATTTTAGACTTGGTGACGAAGTTGGTTTGCCTAAATTCCATACGGTAGATGAAGAAGGACGGTTTAATAACTCAGTAGTCGGTTTGGCTGGCTTGTTTGTTAAGGATCAAGCGACAGAACAAAAAATTATCGAAAAACTAAAAGCAAATAACCAGCTCTATAAAGAAGAAGGCTATAAACATACCTATCCGTTTTGTTGGCGTTGCAATACCGCCTTACTGTATTACGCAACTTCTTCTTGGTTTATTCGGATGAGTCAGCTTCGTGAGCAGTTGCTCGCTAATAACGATCAAATTACTTGGGTGCCAGATAATTTAAAAGAGGGTCGTTTCGGTGAATGGCTAAGAGAGGTAAAGGATTGGGCCCTATCGCGTAATCGTTACTGGGGAACGCCATTGCCAATTTGGGAGTGTACCGATTGTGGCGAGCAAGTTTGTGTTGGAAGCAGGAGTGAGCTCGAGCAATTGGCTAATCAACAATCTCCCGAGGATTTGCATCGTCCCTATATCGACCAAGTTACATTAAGTTGTGCTAAGTGCCCTGGTCAGATGAAGCGTTTTCCTGAAGTAGTCGATGTGTGGTTTGACTCTGGAGCAATGCCATTTGCTCAATGGCACTATCCATTTGAGAATAAAGAAAAAATAGACAGTCATTCGCACTTTCCCGCTGATTACATTGCCGAAGCAATCGATCAGACTCGCGGTTGGTTTTATACATTATTAGCGATTTCAACTTTGCTTAAATACGACTCTCCGCCTTATAAAGCCTGTTTAACTTTTGGCCATCTGCTCGATAAGCATGGCAAGAAAATGAGCAAATCGAAAGGCAATGTTATTGACCCGTGGACCATCGCTGATAAATACGGCATTGACCCATTGAGATTGCATTTTTGTAGTATGAACCAACCGGGCGACACTAAAAAATTAGACGAAAAGGATATTGAGCAAGTTGCAAGAAAGAATTTTTACATCGCTTGGAACATCTATAGTTTCCTGAGTTCGGCTGCTAGCCGTTCTAATTGGCAGCCAAGTAATTGGCAACCGAAATCAGAGGAGCCACTTGATAAGTGGTTGGTTTCTTATACGGGTAAGGTTGCGCAGTCAATGAGTGAGAGTCTGGATCGGTACGATATTTTTCGCGCCAGTCGAGAATTAATTGAGTACATTAATAAACTTTCGACTTGGTATTTGAGATTGAGCAGAAAGCGGACTGACGACGGGTTCTTGCCAACGCTATATTGGTCAGTTAGGCAGTTAGCAAAAATGATGGCTCCCTTTAGTCCCTTTTTTGCGGAATTTTTATGGCAGCGAACCAAGCTAGATGATGATCAACTTTCAGTTCACTTGGAGAATTGGCCGACTGGCGAGGTTGATTTAGCAGCGGTCGAGCAGATGAGGCAGCTGGGGGACTTAGTTGAGCTTGGTCGTGCCAAGCGAGCTGAGGCGGGAGTAAAATTACGTCAGCCTTTGGCTAGTTTGAAATTAAGCGGACAGACAAGATTAGACCCTGGGCTAGAATCGATATTGATCGAAGAGCTTAATGTTAAGAAAATCACTTATGATGATGGAGCTGAGTCTTTGGAGCTTGATTACGATTTTGAGCTTACCCCGCAACTGAAGGCCGAGGGCTTAAGTCGAGATTTAGCCAGGGCAATCCAGCAGCTTCGCAAGGTAAATAAATTAAAGCTGGAGGATCGGGCAGAGGTTGTGGTAGGTGGTGAGCACGATCTGCTAGATGAGCTCAAAAAGCTTCAACCACAGCTAGAACAGTTAACGAATGTTAAGATTTCTTGGACAAATGAAAGTTTAGGGGAGCCGGTCGTCGACAGCTTATCGATTGATCTTAAATGAAACTAGCCAAGAATTTGGCACTTGATTGGTACTTAATAGCTTTTGCCGGTCTTTTAATTATTATTGGCCTGGTGACAATTTACAGTCTTACTCTCGGTTCAGTGGATATTAGCCTACTTTATGGTCAAATAAGGGTTGCCATTTTTGGTCTGCTTTTGGGTTTAATAATGGCGTTTATTGGGCATCGTCACTATCGTTCAGCCAGCCCAGTCCTATTTATGATCGGCCTACTTTTACTTGCGGCTGTGCTGCTGGTTGGCACTAAAACTTTTGGCGCCCAGCGTTGGATTAGCCTAGGAACTTTCCAGCTTCAACCTTCTGAGCCAATGAAATTGTTTTTGATTTTGGCTTTAGCCCGGTTTTTACAGTCCCGCCAAAGCAAATTCAGGCCAACTGATTTTGTATTAAGCCTTTTTATAATTGGCTTACCAGTTATTTTAACCCTCCTCGAGCCGGATTTAGGTACTGCCTTGGTCTTGGTAGCAATTTCTTTTTTTATGTTGCTTGCTGCCAAGATAAGCAACAGATACTGGCTCGCGATTGCAATATTGTCTTTATTTACTCTGCCAATTGCCTATTTAAATCTCGAACCCTATCAGCTCGATAGAATTAAAACTTTTTTGTCACCTGCCTCTGACCCGTTCGGAGCTGGCTATAATGTATTACAATCATTAATTGCTGTTGGCAACGGAGGAATTTTTGGCCAAGGCTTTGGCCAGGGGACTCAAAGCCAACTAAACTTTTTACCAGTGGCCCATACTGATTTTATCTTTGCCGGGGCAGCGGAGGCAGTTGGATTGGTTGGAGCCGTTATCGTCTTATTAATCTTTACTGGTCTAATTAGTAGGGCGTTAGTTGTCGGACGCCGGTCTACTGACGATTTTGGCTTTTTTGTATCAGTTGGGATCGCGGCAATGTGGTTTATTCAACTGACAGTCAATGTTGGGATGAACTTGGGGATGGCACCAGTGACCGGCATAACCCTACCGTTCGTTTCGCATGGTGGCAGTTCGCTTTTGGTTAATTTGGCTTCCGTCGGAATTTTGTTAAGTATTAGCCGCCAATCGGAATTTTCTGCCCGCTCATAAGTCTTGACTAACAGGAGTGTAGGTTGCTATATTGGAGTCGAGCGCGAACCCCGCGTATTATTAGTTAGTGGAAATTTGAGGGCCTATGTCAGAAAAAAACGCAGTGATTTCAACCGGTGGCAAGCAATACCTCGTTCAGGTCGGCGACATAATCAGTATTGAAAAGCTCGCATCGAAAGTTGATGGTGAGTTAACTTTTACCAATGAGCTCGACGGAAAAGGCGAAGTTAAAGCAAAGGTAATTGAGCAGGTCCGTACTCCTAAAGTTAGCGGTAGAATCTTTCGCAACAAAACTAGGTCATCACGAATTCCACGCGGCCATCGTCAGTCTGTAACCAAGGTAAAAATCGAGGCGATTGGATGAATCCTATTGAGTACCTCAAAGAAAGTAGGGACGAACTTAAAAAGGTTCGGTGGCCTACTCGGGCAACAACTCTTCAGCTTTCACTTATTGTGATTGTTTCAGTTGCTATTGCTACCAGTCTATTTGGGGTAATCGATTATGGGTTGTCAGAGTTGTTTAAGGTTTTATTGGAGAGGAGTCTTTAATGGAAGAACAAAACGATTTTAATGAATTAGTACCGGAAGGTGAGTTGTCCGAAGCTTCTGCTTCTGAGGATGACAGTTCTTTGATTAAAGGAGAGACCGAAAAGCCTGCGCGAAAAAGTTTACTTGGCCAGAAGCAAGCGGGTGAGCGGGGCTGGTATGTAATTCATACTTATACCGGTTACGAAGACCAGGTAGCTGAAACATTGAGGCAGCGAGTGGAATCACTTGGTTTGTCTGATAAGGTTTTTAGCGTTACCGTTCCGACCGAAAAGCAAATCGAGATTAAGAACGGCAAGCGAAAAACAGTAGAACGCAAGATTTTTCCTGGTTATGTTTTAGTTGAAATGATTGTTACAGATAACTCTTGGTATGTTGTTCGTAATACTCCTAATGTAACTGGTTTTATTGGCTTAGGGGTTAGACCAACTCCAATTCCTCCTGACGAAGTAAGTAAAATCAAGAAGAGAATGGGTGTAGACGAGCCACGATATAATATCGATTTCAATATTAATGATTTAGTTACTATTAACGACGGTCCTCTAAAAGGATTTCAAGCAACCGTCAATGAACTAGACGAAGAGCGAGGAAAAGTTAAAGTGTTGGTTAATATGTTCGGTCGAGAGACTCCAGCTACCCTCGATTTTCTCCAGGTAAAAAAGGTTTAACCGAAAGGAATTTAGATGGCAAATAAGCCAGTAAAAACAATTGTTAAGCTTCAGGTGCCAGCGGGCAAAGCCAATCCGGCTCCTCCGGTTGGTACTGCTTTAGGACCCCATGGTCTTAATATCATGGATTTCTGCAATCAATTTAACGAAAAAACCCGTGAGCTGGGCAATACTATTATTCCAGTTGAGATTACTATTTACGAAGACCGAACCTTTGATTTTATAATGAAGCAGCCACCAGCGGCAGTATTGCTTCGCGAGGCGGCAAATGTTAAGAAAGGCGCCAGTATAGTTGGTAAGGAAACTGTAGCGACTATTAGTAAGGCAAAACTAAGGGAAGTTGCCGAAAAGAAGATGCCAGACTTGAATGCTAATGACATTGAGGCGGCCGAAAAAATTATTGCCGGCACCGCTCGCAGCATGGGAATCACAATCGAATAAAGAAAATGGCCCGCAAGGGCCTTTTTCTTATTTAGGAGGTGTTATTGAGGTCAAGAGATGAAGACCGTATAATTTTAGCCAACCTTCAATCGGACTTGAGAATCGGGCCCAAGACTTTGCATATTTTACTCCAGTCGGGCTTAGATAGTTATCTAAAACACGAACGTTTAATAAATAATTTTAATTTCACTAAACCAGTTAGAGATGCTCTGCGACAAACCAAGAACAACTTTGACAAAGACATTTTGCGAACGTTGGGTAAATCAGGGATTAAATACTTGGCAATTTTTGACCCAGAGTATCCTGAGTTGCTTAAGAAGATTAATACTCCTCCGGTCGGATTATACGTAAGAGGGGACTTGCCAGTAGGCCCGTATGTTTCAATTGTTGGCAATAGAAAGATCTCAACTTACGGTCAGCGGGTTACGGTTGATTTGGCTACAAAATTGGCAGCTGAGGGCATAGTAATTGCTTCCGGAATGGCGCTCGGAGTGGATGGTATGGCACATCGGGCAAGTATTGAAGCTGGAGGAAAGACGGTGGCAGTGCTTGCAGGTGGAGCTGACCGTTTGTATCCTGCAAGCCATTACAACCTTGGTTTAAGTATTGTCAACAATGGTGCCGTTGTTAGTGAATTCCCTCCTGGAACCCAGAGCCTGCGCCATCACTTTCCTATTAGGAACCGGGTGATTGCTGGATTGAGCTTGGGAACAATAGTGATTGAGGCCGAAGAAAAATCCGGCTCGTTGATTACCGCTCGTTCTGCCTTAGAAGAAAATAGGGATGTATTTGCAGTTCCTGGTTCTATTTATTCCGCTGGTTCGGCTGGACCTCATTTTTTAATTAAAATGGGTGCCAAGTTGGTTCACCGAGTGGAGGATATTTTACTTGAGCTTGGGTTAGAAAAATCAAAGACGCAAAAGAGGGCGAGGGAATCAATAGCTGATTCTAAAGAAGAGGCGCTAATCCTTAAGCTTTTAACCACTGAGCCGATTTCGTTTGAGGTTTTAGCGGACCAAATAGATCTTGACCCAGCAGCTATCAGTAGTACTTTAACTCTGATGGAGATGAAGGGGCGAGTGAGAAATTTAGGTAATAATCAATTCGTCCTGGTTGGTTAGTTTAGACGTGGTGCTTATATAATGATAAACTCGTCTTTAACTTAGGTATTGGGATTAAATAAAAATATTGATGGCAAAAAAGCATTTAGTTATTGTTGAGTCGCCCGCCAAGGGTAAGACAATTGAACGTTATTTGGGTAAGGACTATCAGGTCTTAGCTTCCTATGGTCACGTTCGTGATTTACCGAAGAGTAAGATGGGTGTAGAAACCGATGATGGAAGTTTTACACCGGATTATTTAGTGCCTGCTAAGGCTAAAAAAACAGTTTCCGCCCTTAAAAAAGCCGCTGCTGCCGCTGACGACATCTTTCTGGCAACTGACTACGATCGCGAGGGGGAGGCAATTGCCTGGCATGTTTTAGAGTCCTTAAAATTAGCTAAGGGTAAGTCAGTGCGTCGGATTACCTTTCACGAAATCACAAAGAAAGCGCTTGAGGAAGCGGTTAAGAAGCCGCGTGACCTCGACTACGATTTAATTAATGCGCAGCAGGCTCGTCGGATTTTAGACCGACTTGTTGGTTATACACTTAGTCCGTTTTTGTGGAAGAAGGTTATGAAAGGATTGTCGGCTGGTCGGGTTCAGTCAGTGGCAGTTCGACTTATTGTTGACCGGGAAAACGAAATAAAGGCCTTTAAGCCCGAGGAATATTGGTCGCTTGATGGTAAGTTCCTTAGAGGCTCGGATGATTTTTTGGCCAGCTTGGTTGAGTTTAAGGGACAGAAGATTGAGAAGATGACAGTAAAAACTGAAACCGAAGCTAAAAAAATCGAAACCAGTCTTAAGGATTTGGAGTATAGAGTAGATTCAATCGAAAAAAAGGAGCGGCAAAAACGACCCTCGCCGCCTTTTACAACCTCAACTTTGCAACAGCAGGCAGCGCACCGACTCCACTTTTCGGCTAAACAAACAATGAAGTTGGCACAAGATTTATACGAAGACGGCCACATTACCTATATGAGAACAGATTCAGTCAACTTGGCCGACGAGGCACTTAAGGCGGCTCGTAGCCTAGTGGAAAAGGAGTATGGTCAGGGTTACTTGCCGGACAAGCCCAACTACTACAAAACTAAGAGTAAAGGTGCTCAGGAGGCCCATGAGGCGATTAGGCCGACCCATGTGGAATCTCTGCCAGAGAAACTAAACTTAAAGTCGGAAAAGCATACCAAGTTATATCGGCTTATTTGGCAGAGGATGGTGGCTTCTCAGATGAGTCCGGCGCGCCTTAAGGCTGAGACAGTCTTAGTTAAAAGCGCTAAAGGAGAGGGCGTATTTAAGGCGACGGGTAACGTTGTAGATTTTGAAGGCTTTTTAAAAGTTTGGCCGACTGCTCGCGAAGACAAGATTTTGCCTGCTCTTAAACAAGGCGAGCAGGTTAACTTGGATGATTTAGTCGGCGAGCAGCACTTTACCGAGCCGCCTCCAAGATATTCCGAGGCTAGCTTAGTAAAGGCGCTTGAGGAGCATGGAATTGGCCGTCCAAGTACCTATGCACCAACCCTGTCGACAATCCAAGATCGCGGTTATGTGGAGTTAATTGAGCGACGTTTTCATCCCACTGAAACTGGTCAGAACGTTAATGGCATTTTGGTTAAACATTTTCCGGAAATTGTCGACTTGGATTTTACGGCTGAGATGGAAGAAGGTCTGGATAAAGTGGCCGAAGGAAAAGAGGACTGGACTAAATTGCTCGGAGATTTTTACAAGCCATTTCATAAGTTAGTAGAAAAAAAGACTGACGAGGTGCCAAAGCTTGACCTAACCGAGAAAACAGACAAAGTTTGTCCGGAGTGCGGCAAGCCAATGGTAATTAGGCCAGGCCGTTATGGTAAGTTTTTGGCTTGCACGGGTTTTCCTGATTGTAAACATACCGAACCAATTATTAAGAAAACCGGTATTACTTGTCCGGAGTGCGGCGAAGGACAGTTGATCGAGCGTAAAACACGCCGGGGTAAAACTTTTTGGGGTTGCGAGCGTTATCCTAAATGCAAACACGCAACTTGGGACGATCCGACCAAAAAGAAGGAAAAACAGGAAGATAAATGAAGCTGTTGCCGAAGTCGGTTGAAAAGGCGATTGAAGAGTTCTCTAAATTGCCAGGAATTGGACCTAAATCCGCGAGCCGCTTAGTTTTTCATTTGATTCGCCAGCATCAGTCAACCAGTCAGCAGCTAGGGGAAGCACTAACGAGTCTGCACGGATCGTTGATTTTTTGTGCTAATTGCTGCAACATCGCCGATAGTGACCCTTGCGTGGTATGTGATGATCAAGGCAGGGATAATCATATTATTTGCGTGGTTGAGCAGCCGCTTGATGCTGTTGCCTTAGAAAGGACTGAGTATAATGGCCGTTATCATATTTTGGGTGGTTCAATTTCGCCAATTGATGGGATTGGTCCAGACAACTTAAACATTAAGCCGTTATTTACTCGTCTTAAAAACAGTCCTGCTATAACTGAAGTAATTATTGCGACTAATCCTACGATGGAAGGGGAGGCAACTGCTCTGTATTTGAGCCAGCAGTTTGATGAGCAAAATATCAAGGTTAAAGTTTCTCGAATTGCTCATGGTTTGCCGGTTGGCGGCGACTTGGAATATGCCGACGCTGTTACCTTAACCAGGGCAATCGAGGGCAGGCAAAGTCTGGTTTAGATATCCACACTAGTCAAAACGGACTAAACAATTTAGCATCACGCTAAAGTTGTTTTTTAAACTTAGTTTAGGTAAATAGGGAGGGGAGATGGCGACGTATTATTGCGTCGAATGTAATCACGAAACCGATGAGCGGCGATGTTCGCTCTGCGGCTATAAGGCCGAGTCACTTGAGGTCAAGGATGATCCAGTTTTGGGTCGAATTCCATCGAATTACAGTTACTCAGGTGAGTTCGAAGAATATAATTAAGGAACTTGTATCGAAATAAAGATTTTTGACACTGTCCATCGACACCTAGAGGTTTTTAAGCCAATCAGACCGAACGAGGTTGGTATTTATAACTGTGGGCCGACGGTTTATTCAACCGCCCATCTGGGTAATTTTCGAACTTATTTAATGGCGGATTTGCTGCGTCGAATTTTTGAATACAATGGTTATTCGGTTAAATTCGTGATGAATATTACCGACGTAGGCCACCTTGAGGGGGATACTGATGACGGCGAGGATAAGTTAGCTAAAGCCGCCACTGCGCAAAAGTTGAGCGCTTGGCAAATCGCGGCCAAGCATACTCAAGAGTTTGTTGCCGATCTTGGGCGTTTAAATATCGAAGAACCCTATAAACTGCCTAAGGCGACCGATCATATCGAGGAACAGATTGCTTTAGTAAAGGAGTTGGAGGTCAAGGGTTTTACTTATAAGACCTCGGATGGAATCTATTTTGATACGGCTAAGTTTCCTAAATACCATGAATTCACCGGTCAGAAGCTCGAAGAAAAAGACGCAGGCGCGCGAGTAGAAGTAAATCCAGAGAAGCGGCAACCGGAAGATTTTGCCCTTTGGAAGTACTCCTATCCTGGTGGGAGATCCTTCGACTCCGCTCAGGATGACGAACGATCGCGTCGCCAGATGGAATGGGACAGTCCGTGGGGAAAGGGTTTTCCTGGTTGGCATATTGAGTGTAGCGCGATGAGTGCTAAATACTTAGGTCAACCATTCGATATTCATACTGGTGGAGCTGATTTAGCGCAAACTCATCATCCCAACGAAGTTGCCCAAACCGAGGCGGCAACCGGAAAGCCTTTAGCCAGCTATTGGCTACATGCGGCTTTTATGAATGTCGACGGCGCTAAAATGAGTAAATCCTTAGGAAATGTTTATACTGTTCAGGATTTGGTAGACCGCGGCCACTCGCCCTTGAGTTTTAGGTTAATGTGCCTAATGACCAGTTTTCGCAAGCCACTCAATTTTACCTGGGAAGGCTTAAATGCGGCTGATATTGCTTTAAAGAAGCTTATTCAGCTAGTTCGAACGCTCCCAAAGGAGGGGCGGGAAATTCCCGAAGAGCTAGAGCAAGATTTTAGGATCAGAATCAATGATGATTTAGGGTTAGCTCAGGGCTTATCGCTTTTTTGGGAGAAGCTTCGTTCGGATTTAGACCCGCAAATTAAAAGCCAAATTATTAAGAACTGGGATCAGGTTTTTGGACTCGATTTAGCTAAAGAACTGGGGCGGGGAATAGACATTCCTCAGGAAGTGACTGATCTACTACTTGCGCGCCAGCAAGCGCGAGAGGCTAAAGACTTTACCAGGGCTGATGAGATTAGGAATTCGATCGAAGCGATGGGCTTTGAGGTGCGTGATACAGAGCAGGGGAGTGAGGCAGTACCTAGAATTGAGCCGACAATTCTTTAGTGCAGTTTCTTGTATTTATTATTCGAACGAACGGAGTGAGTCGAGAACTGACATTATCAGAGGTTTGAACTTCTTTATTTTCGATATAGGTCGGGGAGAGGAGGTTATTCTGTTTTCGTCATCTCGAGTGGAGCGATAGCGTAATCGAGAGATCTGTTGCGTAGGGATCTCTCGATGCGTTCCTCCGTCACTTAGTCGAGATGACACTAAAAAGAGATTGTTCGAAGTTTTTGGCAGATTGCACGTGAAAGGCTTGACGACAAGATAAAAAAGTGCTAGACTGACAAGTCTTTTTAAAGTAAGATAATAAAAAGCATCTGGAGGGATCTGGGTGTTTTTAAGAAATTATTCGTTCTGTTCTGACTAAGAGCAGTGGAGAGTGTAGGTGAGCTTGCTTGCCTACGTGCCCCTCCTTCCCTGCTGCCCCTGGGTCTGGGTTAGCTTGCTAACCTTGCTTGGTCAGAACAGAGAGAGTAATTATCTCTCTGCCAAAGGAGCAGGCCCGGAGAGAACATAAACTATATGTACTCAAGGGGCAGAACCTAAAAAACTAATGTGAGGGAAGGCTTTTTTCCAAACGCAATATTTGCGATCTGTTCCGGATCGCTTTTTTGATGTTCGGAGTAGGTTCTTCTTTCGAAAAACTCGCGGTCAAACCGCAAAGAAAAGGAGGAGGTTTCAATGAAACGAAACCTAAATGTAGCCGCACTGGTGATGTTTGCGGTCATGATCGCATCAACGCCAGTATCGGCCCAAAGTTTGGCCAACGTCGCAGGCAGCGTGTCTACCTACGACACTGTCAAGCCGGCTGGAACGAGTGGTAACCACAATGTGGAGTTTTACTACACTCCTGATGGTCACGCTCCAACCAGAGAAGACCGCTGGGCTAAAGACGGCGGACCGGATTTTTACCAGGCTTCTAACCTGGCAGAGATCACGTTGCCCCGTTATTCACCTAGTAATCCCAACGGCAAATGCTGGGTGGTGGTTTCGTTTTTTGCGATTAATGCAGACGAGATCACCCACGAGAACATCACTGTCCAAACCGCTGACGGTTTGGGTATGGTGGACCGCCGGGAGGATCTCGGTGGCTACTTACTCGACCTCTCAAGTTTGCCCGCTGGCCGTCATTTTATCGATTATCAGCTTAAACATATGGGAGGCGAAGCCACGACTCAGGTTTTGATCTTTCGTTTTCGTCGAAAGCGGGAAATCGATGCCGAAGATGGCTTTGTGCTCAACTTGGTTAACCCTAACAAGGGTTACACGGCTGAGCATCTGGAACTGTACAAGTACATGACGAATATGGAGACTAGTGATGGTCACTTTATCGTCAAGTCAGCCACGGGCGAAGCGCCGCCGGTTCGGATCTTAAAAGTAAACGATCCGCCGAGCCAGCAAGCTGAGGCCAGTGATTGCAGTTACCAACGGCCAGAAGCTCAGACCGGATCCGGTCGGGTATGCGTTAACTTCAATAAAGCCAATGGAGCCCCCTATATGGGTGGCAATCCTGATGTTATCGTTGAAGTCAACGGCCAGGTCGTTTCGAGGATGTCTTCATCCGGAACTGATTTGGCAGCATTTGACAATATCCCCTCGGGGGAGGTAAGGATCCTTGTTGAGCAAGCCGACCAACAATGGCAGTTTGCCCCGGACAACTACAACCAAGGCTACAGTAAGACCTTGGTACCTGATGGTGCCGTGAGGTTTAAGCTTATTCAGGTAGGAAGAGGTGGGAAATGAGACGAATCGCTCTCATATTAGTGTTTCTCTTTAGTTTGCCTTGGCCGGTTTTGGCCGCACAGGGGCAAATTGTAAGAACGATCGGCGTTGCCCCGCTTTTGGGGCCGGTCTGGTCGGTAGAAAACTTGCAGAGGGCTGCAAATAGCAGGCCAGATTTGATTCTGGCTGCCGTTAAGCAGGCCGGTCATCGTGACGACGTTGCCCAGGCGGTGTTGCAAATTTTGCAGTCCGGGGCTGTTCAGGATGTTCCAGGTGGTTTACCGCATGGAATCGTTTTGCAGACGATGGGGTGGTACGACGGTTCTCAAGTTAGAACCTTGTACACGCCTCAGTTGGCAACCGGTTCGACGCAGGAGGCTTGGGCATTTGAGGTTCAGGTAACTGAGGGCAATGCGACCAAGGTGATAACCTGGGTTTTGCCTAAGCGCTGCGGCAATCTGTCGCGGCTCAAGGTAACCTGGCTAAAAACGCCGCCACCAACTTACCAACCGCCGCCACCAACTTACCAACCGCCGCCACCGACTTTTCAGCGGGCGGAAGCGCCGCCAGTTAGCGTTTTGTCGACTGGGGGAGGAGTACGGAATATCGGTGGAAACTTTTCAAGTTTCCAGATCGGTTTCCATCAAAATCAAAAACCGCCGGTCGTAAACGTCCGACAAGTTACCGCTGTTAAAAACGGCAATAAGATCTCATTGGACAATTCGAACACCGTTTCGAATGTCAATGAGAACACCAATAACAACGCCAATTTTAACAACAACCAAAACAACAACAACGCCACCTCTCAGGCTCAGAACGTGACTCCGGTTAACGTTCTGATTAACACCGGTAGTGGCAACGTTGATGGTTCGGCAACCGGCACTGGCCAACAAGGCGCCGGGGTCGACCAAAACAACGGTATATAAAATTAGGTCCGGAGCTTCGGCTCTGGGCCGCAAGGTTGACTGAGGGGTCATCCGCCAGGAGGTTGCGTCTACGGACGCAACCTCCACTTTTTCTTCCTGAAGCTAAAAAATTGGCTTTGGGAAAGTAAAAGTTTATGGAGAGGTCGCTAATCCGCCAGTGGGGCGGAGTCGATACTAGCGAAAAATGCAACCTAAGAAAGTGGGTGATATCTTATGCAAAAATTCGCAACTATGCTTGTGACTGCCTTGATGGTAACAGCTGGATCATCAAGCGTTGCTTACGCTTGGGATTGGAATGATTACGGCATGGATTACATGAACGGAGTCAGTAACACTAACTCAAATTATGTTTCTAACTCTAATTCTAATACCGTCGAGAATACCAATACCAACTCCAACGTTAATTCGTACGAAAGTACGTCAAGCAACACTAATCAGAACAACAATGCTGCTACTTCTCAGGCCCAAAATGTTAACGCTACTAACGTAGTTGTTAATACTGGCGAAGGTAATGCTACCGGAACTAGTACCTCAACTGGCGAACAGGGATCTGAAACAAATCAGGCAAACAATACTCAGGTTAATAACGGTACTAGTAACACTAGTACTAACACTTCTACCAGTAATGGTGGAGAAAACGTTAACCAAAACAACAACTCAAGCCTTTCTCAGAGTCAGAATGTCGACTGTACTAATACAGTTGTAAACACTGGCTCAGGCGATGCGGCTGGTAGTTGTGCTGCTGCTGGTAATCAGGAAGCGACTGTTAACCAGTCTAACCTTTCTGGCGGTAACGGTAACGGAAATAACGAGAATAATAACTCAAGTATTTCCCAGTCACAGAATGTCGACTGTACTAATACAGTTGTAAACACTGGTGACGGCGATGCTTCTGGCAGTTGTACTGCTAGTGGTAATCAAACCGCTACTGTTAACCAGAATAATGGTGGTAATAACGAAACTGTAACTCAGACTCAAAATGTGTCTAAGAGTTCAAAGGTTATTGCTCAAGTAGAAACCTCCAATAAGGATTTACCTAAGGAGCTTCCTAAGACCGGTGCTGATACCATCGCTCTATTAGCTTCTTTAGCTACCTTGGCTGGTGGTACTGGCCGTTACTTGCTTCGCAAGAAGCAGGCAACTACTACCTTGGCTGATCTAATTGTTAGCTAAGATCCTTGATCCGGAGCGCTTCGCTTCCGGTTAAGGATGACAAAATGGGGGATTGCAAAAAGACACCGAAAGGTGTCTTTTTGTATTTGTAGATGTTTGTTTGTGCCATTTTTTAGAAAAACGGCCGCAAAAATCGTCAGCCGTTACGTTTACTCCTCAACTTTCAAATTAAAGTCTTCTTTTTTACAAACTTCCTACGGTCAAACATGTAAAAAAGTTAATTGATAATTCAGATTTAATTTGTAAGTAGTGATAGTAAGCCTCAAGGCTGACAGGTCTACTTGGGTAATGAGGCAACTCCAGATATACTTACCTGGGAGTAATATGGATTTAGACGAACAAAAATTAAAGCTCTACGAGCTTCTAAAAATCGAGGAGCACGAGCAAGCGGTCAAGGCGATTGAATACGAGATGGCTCAGCCGGAGTTTTGGAGTAATCGTGATGAGGCAACTAAAAAAGCCCAACAGCTGTCGACTCATAAAAAGATTATTGAAGATTGGGAAAACGCCGAAACTACCGAGGAGCTGCGTAAGCTTGAGCTAAAGGCCGTACTTTCGGGTGAATACGATGGTAAAAACGCCATTGTTTCTTTTCATGCGGGTGCCGGCGGTACTGAAGCTCAGGATTGGGCCGAGATGCTTTTGCGGATGGTTGAGAAGTGGGCAGAAGATCAAGGCTTTAAAGTCAGCCTAATGGACGAATCGAAAGGCGAAGAGGCAGGAATCAAATCAGCGACTATTAAAATTGAAGGTGATTTTGCTTATGGATACTTGAGTAGTGAGTCGGGAGTGCATCGCTTGGTGCGGATTTCGCCTTTTGATGCTGATAAAGCCCGTCATACTTCGTTTGCTTTGATTGAAGTAGTTCCTGAGTTTGATGATCTTGGTGAAGTGGAGATCGACGAGAAGGATTTGAAGGTTGATTTGTACCGGGCAGGCGGTGCTGGTGGTCAAAACGTTAACAAAGTCGAAACTGCTGTTCGTCTTACTCACTTACCGACAGGGATAGTAGTCGCTGTTCAGAACGAACGGTCCCAGGCTCAGAACAAAGAAGTAGCCATGAAAGTGTTGGCGGCCAAGCTCCAGACCTTGGCTGAGCAGGCTCGAGTAGATAAGATTTCGGAACTAAAAGGTGATCACCGCAAGGTAGAGTGGGGGAGTCAGATCCGCTCTTATGTACTGCAGCCCTATAAACTAGTTAAGGATAACCGAACCGGGCATGAGGAATCGGATGCTGAAGCGGTTTTAAACGGGAAGTTGCAACCATTTATTGAGGCGTATTTGGAGTGGAAGTTAAAGGAAGTAAATAGCTAAGGTTTACCATTTCGAGCCTGTCAAGAAATTTTTGTATTTATTAATAGGCCATTTTTTAGAAAAACGGCTGCAAAAATCGTGAGCTGCTAGTTAGTGAAATCTAATATTCAACTCACTCTCGCCGCATAACTTGATCTTAAAATAAATCATTTTGTTCGGTTTTGTATTTAAGATCTTCGAACAGATTCGGCTCGTATTTGACCGTTCGTCTTATTAGATTTTCTTCTAGTCTCGTTCCAATGCTCACATCTTACTGGTTTTAAAGAATATTTTTACGTAAAATAGGTTATTGATCAGTTAACGAAAGGAAAAATATGGGAATGATGGATCAAGCAAAGATGCTTATGAAGGCTCGTAAGGTACAGAGTGATCTTAAAAAAACCGAAATCGAAGCAGCCGGGGCCGATGGTAAGATCGTGGCGGTTTTTAATGGCGAGTTAAAGTTGCAGAGTATTACCGTTGATGAGTCGCTGTTGAGTCCGGATAATAAGGATGCACTTGAACGGGATCTCAAGGATACGATTACCCAGGGTTTACAGAAAGCGCAATCGGTTGCAGCCGAAAAAACCAAAGAAGTTATGAAGGACTTGGGCGTTAATATCCCAGGAATGTAGTGAAACTAATCGTTGGTCTCGGTAATCCGGGCGAAAAATTTTTAGGAACCCGTCACAATTTTGGTTGGCTGGTAATTGACAGGCTTTTAAAAGACTTGGGGGAGAATTTGGAAGAAGACTGGCAGCTCGAGGATAAATTTGAGTCGGAGCTAGCACGGGTAAAATATCGTGATACCGACTTGATACTGGCTAAGCCTTTGACTTACATGAATAATTCTGGCCGGGCAGTGGAGCGGATTAAGAACTTTTATAAGCTTGACCAATCAGAGCTGGTTTTGGTTTACGATGAGGTCAACTTGAATTTGGGGTCGGTTAGGTTGCGCAAAGGTGGATCGGCCGGTGGTCATAACGGCGTAGCTTCGGTTATTCATCATACTGGTTCAGCTGATTTTTGGCGTGTTAGATTGGGCGTGGGAGATGAAATCGATCATCGTCATGATCTCACTGGCTTTGTTTTGGGGAAATTTAAACCCGATGAGCAACAAAAGTTGTCTTTGATTATTGACGAAGCTAGTCAATTGATTATAAAATCATTTATCTCTTCTGATCCGGAGGAGACAACAATCAATGTGGGAGAGTAATCGTTAGAACCACAGAAAGGAAATAATGGATAAGAAAGAAAAAGACCAGCAACCACTTAAGGATGCCGAAGTTGAGGCCGAGACTCAGGCAGAGGCTGATAACGAGGCTCGGGCAGAAGATCCACAAGCTGGTCAGTTAGAAGATGAGGAGCAACTCGACGCGGCTGCCGAACAAAAAATTACGGATACAGAAGGTGAAGTACCAGCAGAATTAGCTGCAGTTCATACTGATAATACTAGTGCACAAGAGGCGTCCGGAGTAAAAGAAAAGCCAGTTAAGACGGTTAAGGGTAAAAAGCCAAGGACCAGGAGTCAGGGTTATACGGCTGCGGCTGCCAAAGTTAATGCCGGTAAGATCTATGGCCTAGATGAGGCAATTAAACTGGCCAAAGAAAGCTCTTATGTAAAATTTGATGCTTCGCTTGAGATCCATGTCCGCTTGAGTCCGAAGAAGGGGGAGAAAACAGATTCTATTCGGGGATTAGTTCAGTTGCCTCATGGCAGTGCTAAGAAAGTCAATGTTCAAGTATTGACCGAAGACCTAATCGAGGAGATTAGCCGGACCAAGAGAGTTGAAGCAGATACTTTAATTGCAACACCGGCGCTCATGCCAAAAGTGGCTAAAATTGCCAAGATTTTGGGTCCGATCGGTAAAATGCCTAGTCCGAAGGCTGGAACCGTTAGTGATAAGCCAGAGGAGATTGTTAAAGCAGTTGAAGCTGGTCGGGTTGAATATCGGGCAGACAATCAAGCCATTGTCCATCTGGCAATCGGCAAGGTTTCTTGGGATGACGCAAAGGTTATGGAGAACGCTCAGGCAGTCGTGGGTGCGTTACCAAAGAATCAGTTGCTGTCGGTTAACCTGTCTGCTACGATGGGACCAGGTATTAGAGTAGATTTAAATACTTTTTAATTTTGAGAAGCCATTCCGGTTTATTTATTACCTTTGAGGGTTTAGACGGCTCAGGTTCCAATCATTATGCTGAAGCACTGAGTCGGCTTCTTAGTCGCCAAGGCTACCGTGTTACTTTTACCCATGAGCCGACTAACGGTATGATTGGCGGCTTGGTAAAGGCTAGGGTAGCCGGGGAATGGGAAATTGCTCCCGAGACCTTGCAGCTACTGTTTACGGCGGATCGCTCTGAAAATTTGAGAACAAAAATTCTACCGGCACTTGATGCCGGTAGAATTGTAATTAGTGACCGCTACATTCTGTCGGCTTTAGCTTATAACGTTGTTTTGGTTAATGATCCTAAGTGGCTAGCGGCGTTAAACTCAAGGTTCATTTGGCCGGACCTAACCTTTTTAATCGAGGTTAGTCCTAAGTTATGCGCCAGGCGGGTAAAAGAGCGCCGGATGGAGATCGAGCTTTATTCTGAGCAGGATAAGTTGGAACGCGTCTGGCAAGAGTATCAGCGTTTGGCATCAACTCAAGACCATATTTATAAAATTAACGGTGAACGTGACGACGTGGCGATCATTGACGAAATTGCAGAAATTGCACGTTCGTATCTAAATACTAAATCAATGGGCGAGCGATCCAGATCTTACACCGAAGCCAGATATTGACCTTCGGGCAAAATAGTCGTAAAATATCGTTATCAATTAATCCCAGAGACCACAGGGGTCGCTTAGCGGCTTAAATCATACCCTGTTGAGGGAAAGAGTTATTTTAACTGTGGTCTCGTCGGTCGACGGGATTTTTTAAATTCAGTTGAGGGAAAATTATGCCAAAAACAAGAACGCAAAAAGAGCAAGAGTTTGCTGATCTAAAGTCCATGGTTAACGGCAAAGCCGTCGTGTTAACCGAATACACTGGTCTAACTGTTAAGGACATGGGCGATTTGCGGGGTAAATTACGCGAGTCCGGTTCGTCTTATCGCGTCGTCAAAACTTCGCTTTTAGCTAAGGCTCTAGCCGAAAAAAACATTGAAATTCCTGCGGAGATTTTAACTGTTCAGTTAGCAGTTGCTTCTAACCTTGATGACGAAGTCGAGCCTAATCGGGCAGTTGTCGACTTTGCCAAAACTAATGAAGCAATCAATATTAAGGGTGCAGTTATTAACGGCGAATTCGTTGACGAGTCCCAAGTTAAGGCTCTGGCTAGCCTACCTAGCCGAGACGAATTACTTGCCAAAGTTGTGGGCTCGGTGTCTGCACCGCTCTCGGGCATGGTTAATGTTTTGTCGGGTAATCTACGGGGCTTGGTAAACGTTTTAAAACAGTATGCTCTCGAGAAGAGCGAGTAATAACAATCTAATAATTAAAGGAGAAAAAATGGCAGAAGAAACAAAAGAGGAGACAAAAGAGACTCCTGAAGCGGAAGCTGAGGAAAAGGCAGCTCCTTCCGGAAAATTTGCTGATCTTATCAAGCAGATCGAAGAACTTTCGGTTATGGAGTTAGCTGATTTAGTTAAAGAGTTAGAAGAGCGCTTTGGTGTTTCTGCGGCTGCTCCTGTTGCCGTTGCGGCCGCTGGTGGAGCTGCAGGCGGTGAAGCCGGTGGCGCAGAAGAGGAAAAGTCAAGTTATGACCTCCACTTAGCTGATGCCGGTGGCAAGAAGATCGCTGTTATTAAAGCGATTCGTGAGATCCGCACCGACCTTGGCCTAAAAGAAGCCAAAGAGTTAGTTGATGGCGCACCTAAGGAAGTTAAAAAAGGTATGCCAAAAGACGAAGCCGAAGAAGCTAAGAAAAAACTCGAAGAAGCTGGTGCTACTGTTGAGCTTAAGTAAGACGTTTTGAACTTATTTAAAATACCCGTCTAGGCTAGGCGGGTATTTTAATGATTAGTCGCTATGAGTTTTAAGATTATTGCCCAACGAGGGCAGGCGAGAGTCGGGGAGCTAGCTACGGCTCATGGCGTTGTTAAAACGCCAGCTTATTTGCCGTGTGCTACCCATGGAGCTTTGAGAGGTTTAGCGCCAAATCAATTGGAATCACTCGAATTAGATCTGATTTTAGCCAATGCCTACCATTTATATTTAAAACCGGGAATTGACTTGATTGAGCAGGCTGGTGGTTTGCACAAGTTTATGGGTTGGAAGCGGGCGATTCTAACTGATTCCGGAGGTTTTCAGGCGTTTGCTTTGCCGAAATTTGTCAAATTTTCCGAGCAAGGTATAAAGTTTCGCTCTCATCACGATGGCAGCCTACATGAGTTTACGCCAGAGTTGGTCGTTGATATCCAAGAAAGACTTGGCGTAGATTTGGCAACCTGCCTTGATGTTTGCACAGGCTTTCCTGTGCCTGAGGAAAAAGTTGAAGCAGCAGTCGATCAAACTAACCGTTGGGCTGAGCGGTCGATTAGTTCTTGGACAAAGAAGGAAATGAAGCTCTATGGCATGGTTCAGGGTAGTATCTACCTAGCGCAGCGACAAAAATCAGCTGAATTTTTGACTCAACTCCCTTTTGAGGGATTTGCAATTGGCGGCAATATGTATACTTTTGGCCAGACCGTTAAGGATCTTAACAAAGAAAAGCCCAAGATGTGGGAAGTGGTATCTTTTACGACTAAGTTATTACCAAAAAATAAACCACGTCATTTATTAGGAGTAGGGGAGCCGCAGGATATTATTGCCGGAGTGGAGGCGGGAGTGGATACATTCGATTGCGTCATGGCCTCGCGAATTGCCCGTCATGGTTCAGTTTGGCTTGAGGCCGATGGTCAGTACCCAAGAATTTCCTTAGCAAACTCTCAGTACAAGAACGACTTTAAACCGCTAGATCCAAACTGCAGCTGCCCAACGTGTCTAACTGGTGTTGCACGTTCTTATTTGCATCATTTAGTAAAAATTGGAGATCCGGCGGCTGGAGCGATATTGACAATCCATAATGTTTGGACTCTTGAAGAGTTAACGCGTAAAATTAGATCAGAAATAGTTAAAAGGGACGAAAATGAGTGATTTAAAGACCCCAGGTTCTAGTCAGAATTTTCAATCTCAAGCGGAGCATCTTGATTTAAGATCACCTGAAACAATTGAACGTGAAAAAGTCGAGCAGCAAGTACAGGTAAATCCACCTGAGCTTAAGTCATTGTCTGTTCAAGAGCAGACAATGGCAGAAATTCCTGATCTTAACCAAGTAGCAAATACAACAAGTCAAAAAATTCCGGTTAAATCTGCTCCTCAGGTAAGTGAGGTAGAAATTCCGAAATTGATTACTAATGATGACGGTTCGCTCAACGCTGCTGGGCTAGAAAATATTGTTGGGTAAATCTTCGCTCTCTTCTCTGATACAATTAATTCATTGGTTAAAAATGGAGCTTCTTTGCCAATTTTAATTATTGTTTTTGTAGTTTTAGTTGTCGGGGGAATATTCGGCTTGCTTTGGTATCGACGTCAGTTGGATACAAGGGCAATAGCTACAGCTCAAGATTTAGTGGTGCTTAAAGTGTTAGTGCCAAAAGAAGAGGAAGTTGAAGAGGGTGATAAGCCCAAGGATTGGCGCGAGCAAATGTCGATTGCCGAACAATTCCTGGCTAGCTTTTCCTCGCTATATGAGTCGAGCATAAATCGAAGCCTATTTGGTCAAGACCAAATCTCCCTAGAGTTTGCAGTTAAAAAGGGTTTAATTAGTTTTTATATTACTTGTCCGAAAAAGTTACAAACCCTGGTTGAGCGACAATTGCACAGCTATTACCCGTACGCCCAAATCGAACCATCTCAGGAATTTAGGATTTTTGGAGAAAAATCCTTTCCTTACGGGGTCTACTTAAAAACCAAGAAAACATTCGAATTTCCAATTAAGACTTACCAAAAATTAGAAAGTGATCCGTTAAATGCGATTACCAACTCCTTTGGCAAGTTAGGGCAGGGGATGACGGCTGGCTATCAGATTGTGATTAGGCCAACTTCGGGCGATTGGCGCCAAAAGGTCTCGGCGGCGGCTAAAAATATTGCCGAGGGCAAGGATGTAAAAAAGAGTTTTATTGGCTTGGTCGCTCAAGAGCTAATCAAGCTTGTCCGTCCTGGGTCGACTTCTAATCAGGACGAAGAAAAACCCGTCCGCTTAACTCCAATCCAGGAAGAGACAATGAAAGATATTCAGCAAAAGGGGAGTAAGGTAGGTTTCGAAACCCAGGTTAGATTAATTGTCGTCAGTCCTAATTCTATTCAGGAAAGTCGAATTGCGGTCGATAACATTGTTTCAGCCTTTGCCCAGTATACCTCTCCAGAATCAAACCTCTTTACTAGAGTTGGTTCAGGAGATATCAAGCAATTTACTTCCGATTTTATTCTCCGAAGGTTTCGAGGCAATAAATCAATCTTGAATACCGAAGAGCTGGCCTCGATTTATCATATTCCTAACCATTTTGTTGAGACTCCAAATATTGAATGGCTCGCTGCCCGAACTTTACCGCCACCGGCAAATTTACCAGTCGATGATTCGGGTGCGGTCAAGCTCGGCAAAAGCGTCTTCAGGGGTGAGGAGCAAGCGGTAAATATTAAACAGGATGACCGTCGTCGTCATCTATATGCCATTGGTAAAACCGGCGTCGGTAAAACTACACTATTTATTCATCAGATCGAACAGGACATTAAGGCCGGTCGGGGAGTGTGCTATATCGATCCTAACGGTGATGCGATCGAGGAAATTTTAACCTTGATTCCTAAAGAGCGAGCTGAAGACGTAGTTTATTTTAATCCTAGTGATGCGGAGCGACCGATCGGACTAAATATGCTCGAGTGGAAGCGGCCTGAAGACCGGGATTTCTTGGTTGCTGAATGGCTAGAAATTTTTTACAAACTTTTTGATCCTAATCGAACTGGTATGGTGGGACCTCAATTTGAACACTGGGGCCGCAATGCTTCCTTGTCAGTTATGTCGCGACCGGAGGGAGGGACTTTGTTAGATATCCCACGCCTTTTTACCGATGATGCTTTCCGTGATGAAACTGTTAGTCACGTTACCGATCCGGTAGTGTTGGCCTTTTGGAATCAGCAAATGGCTAAGACAGCAGATTTTCATAAATCGGAGATGTATAACTATTTTATCTCTAAGTTTGGTCGCTTTATGACTAACGACTTGATTAGAAACGTGATCGGTCAAACTAAATCCGGCTTCGATATTAGAGAAATAATGGATTCGGGTAAGATATTTTTGATCAACCTGTCAAAAGGTCGAATCGGTGAGACCAATTCTTACCTTTTGGGCATGATTTTAGTCAGTAAAATTCAAGTTGCAGCTTTTCAGCGGGCTGATACCCCCGAAGAAGAGCGCAAGGATTTCTATTTATATGTCGATGAGTTTCAAAACTTTACGACCGACACATTTAAGACAATCTTATCCGAAGCTCGAAAATATAGATTAAATCTTAACATCACCAATCAATATATTGCCCAGCTGCCAGAAGATATTCGCGATGCGGTTATCGGTAACGCTGGGACCCTGATTAGTTTTAGGATCGGTGCGGCTGATGCTGAGTTTATGTCTAAAGAATTTCCAAATTTAACCCAGAATGACTTGGTTAACTTAAATTTTGCCAACACCTATATAAAGCTTTTGATTGACGGCACGCCTAGCAATCCTTTTTCTATGCGAACGATTAAAGTTGAGCAGGAGCCGAACAAGGATTTGGCAGAGGCGATCAAGCAGCTGTCACGCCTTAAATACGGTCAAGACAAGCAGTTGGTAGAACAGGAAATGTTAGCGCGAGGACCTGCTACTGACCCAAGTCCTATTCAGGAGTTGCCACCAAGTCGAGAAGGGAACGGTTAATGATTATCCTGATTTTGTTTTTGTTGGTTGCTGCTGGGGTTGGCGGCTGGTTTTTACGACGTTACATTTTAAATATTTTAGAAAAAAGACGACATGATGCTTACATGGTTTGGCTCGCTGATCAGGAAGTCGTTGTTCTGAAAATCTTACCTCCTAAGCTCAACGAGAAGACGCCATTGTCAGCTGAACAACTTTTTGCATCTTTGCACGGTATCTTTAGGGACGAGCAGCTATTTCAGGATCAAGTCAGTTTTGAGATGGCGGTCCACAATACCTTTATTCATTTTTATGTTCACACTCCTAAGTACCTAAAAGAGTTTGTTGAGGGTCAGATTTATGCCCAGTACCCCTCGATTGAGGTTGTCGAGGTGGAAGATTATAGTCGGATTGAGTTAGCTGGACAGGCGGTGGCAGCCGGTGAGCTGACTCTTACTAAGGATCCCTATTATCCAATTAAAACCTTTCCTAACTTTGAAGTTGACCCTTTGTCGGCGATCACAGGAGTCTTTGGTAGTGTCGGTGGTACTGATCAGTTATGGTTTCAAATGATCATAAAGCCCATGGCCGAAAGCTGGCAGGAAAAGGGGATAGAGTTTGTTAGTAAAAAGCGATTGCCAGGCGACGACAAGCCTTTCCTTAGTAGCTTAGTTTCCGCCTTTACTTCATTGATCGGAGAAGCCCTAAAGGGAATATTCTTTCCAGGTGGCGGCAGTGCCGATGAGGGCGGGGAGTCTTCGCCAGCCAGCTCTGAAGACGAGGTTAGACTATCGAGTCCAGAGGAACAGGCTCTAAAAGCGATCGAAGAAAAAATTACTAAATTAGGTTTTGAGACAAAGATTAGGATTATTTCGGTAGCAGGTGATCCTTATACAGCTCGCAATAAGATTGAGTCTTTAAGCGGGGCTTTCAAGCAGTTTAACACAACGAATATGAATGGCTTTAGGGCAGAGATTGCTCCTGAAAAATCAAACCTACTTAGTCTGTATCAAAATCGGGAATTTTACGGACAAAGTCTGATTTTAAATACCGAAGAATTGGCCTCGATTTACCATTTGCCAGCCGCCTCAGTAGAAACTCCTAATATGGCTTGGGCAGGTAGTAAAAAAGGTGAGCCACCGTCGAATTTACCACTTGAAGGTCAGGTTGAGGAAAACGAAGTTACTTATTTTGGCAAAACCGATTTTCGTAATTTTCGCCATAAATTCGGGATAAAATCGATTGATCGTCGGTTGCACATGTATATTTTAGGCAAAACCGGAACGGGTAAATCTACTTTAATGCAGAATATGATCATCGACGATATTTATAAAGGCAAAGGTGTTGCAGTTGTAGATCCCCACGGTCAATTAGTTCGTGATGTTTTAGAGCAGATTCCTTCCCATCGAATCAATGATGTACTTTATTTTAATCCAGCTGATCGAGAGTTTCCGGTAGGTTTTAACGTTTTAGAAAGCGTGAGTCCAGATTTAAGAAACGTGGCCGCATCAGGTGTAGTCGGCATTTTCAAGAAGTTATTTGCAGAATCTTGGGGCCCTCGTCTTGAGTATATTTTGCGCAATACAATTTTGGCCCTATTGGAGTATCCAGGTTCGACCCTATTAGGTATCAACCGACTCTTAACAGATAAAAATTTTCGCAAGCGGGTGGTGGCTAAAGTTCAAGATCCAGTTATAAAGGATTACTTTGCAAATGAGTTCGAGCAATATACACCGAAGTTTAGGACGGAGGCGATTGCTCCCATTCAAAACAAGGTTGGTCAGTTTTTGTCGGCCTCAACGATTCGAAATATTGTGGGGCAGCCCCAGAGTTCGATTGACATTAGAAGGATAATGGATGACGGAAAGATTTTTTTGGTTGATCTGTCGATTGGAAAAATAGGTGAAGATAGCTCGGCTTTACTTGGTGCGCTGTTAATTACACAAATTCAGCTCACGGCGATGCAGCGGGCTGACGTGGCCGAGTCGGAACGCCGTGATTTTTATTTGTACGTAGACGAGTTTCAGAACTTTGCAACTGATTCTTTTGCAGTCATTTTGTCTGAGGCTCGCAAGTATCACTTAAACTTGACCTTGATTAATCAATATATTGCCCAAATGCCCGAGACAGTTGCGGCCGCGATCTTTGGAAACGTCGGAACAATCGTTAGCTTTCGAGTTGGTCCGGGTGATGCTAGCGGTTTAGTTAGGGAATTTGAGCCAGTTTTTGCCGCTAATGATCTTGTTAATTTGGCTAATCATCATATTTATACCAAGATGGCGATCGATGGTGTAACACGACCAGCCTTTTCAGCAGTTACTTTACCGCCTCAGAGTGAGCCAACGGGTAATATCGAAAAGATAATCGCTGTTTCTAGAGAAAGGTATGCAAAACCGAGGGAATTAGTTGAAAAAAAGATCAAAGATTGGACTGAGGACGCTCAACTTAAGCAGGCCCAGGAGTGGCGCAAATCTATCGACGAGCCAATGGATAAGGAGCAGGGGAGAGTACAAGGGTTGCAAAAAGAGGGTGCTGGATCTACACCGTCGCAACCAAAAACCGATTTACCTGATTTTATAGTTAATGCCTCAAAAAAGTTAAAAAATAAGCAGGGGAGTGGAGTTGGTAACTCTGGCAGGGGACAAGGTCGGGGGAGACCGGAAAGTAAAGAAGGTAAATCGAGGCCAGCCGTGAATAAATCTTTCTCCTTAAATAATTTAAATAAACCAACTGATAAAAAAACAAAAAAAGACGTTAGTTGGTTCGATTCAGGCGATGAGATTTCTCTCAATTAGAGATTCCCTTCTACTCCTGTAAGCTCTGCCCCACCTCTCCCCTGACTCTCTCCTACCTGAAGGTGGGGGAAATTGGTTGGTTGGATGGAGTTGCCGCTGCTGTTATTTATAAAAAAATACTAGTAGTAAAAAAATAACGCGATGATTTATCTGGCCTTGTGCATCTTAAAAACCACGAGAGTTAAAATCAAGAATCATCTATGTCGCACAACTTACATTGTGCGACGTTGTATTTAATACCAATCTTCCTATCTTCCTAAATCTTCAATCCGATCAGTCTTTCTCAGGTAGATTAAGTAGATTAACAGGTTTAAAGGCTCTAGAATCGATTCTAAGACGCTTTACTTTGTTCTTTGAGTATTTGTATCTACTTAATAGCTTTTTTAGACTTGGATTGCCATAAAATCAATAATTGGGCAGCAATAAAGATAGAACTGTATGTTCCGATGGTTACGCCCACTAGCAAAGCACTTATGAAAGGTCTGATAGAGCTACCGCCTAAAAGAACTAGCGACAATAGTACAAGGATCAGAGTTAGCGATGTATTTATAGATCTCACAATGGTTTGAGAAACGGAGTTATTTACGATTTCAGCGAAATCGAGCTTGCCCTGGTTTAGTAGTAGATTTTCTCGAATTCGATCGTAAGTAACAATCGTATCGTGAACCGAAAAGCCTAAGACGGTTAGTAGGGCCGTTATAAATAGAGAATCTACTTCGTATCCAAGAAAGTGACCAAGGGCAGAAAAGGCTCCAATGGTGATAATTAGGTCATGGATTAGGGCGATAATTGCAGTGATGCCAAATTGCCAAGAATTAGTTGGCGGTGGGACCTGTCTAAACGCCCAAGAAATATAAAGAATTATCGCAATTGAGGCCATGACGACCCCGATAACCGCTTTGCGGGTCAGGTCTTTTCCAACTGTCGGGCCAACATTCTCAAAGCGAATTTCTTGCCACTCCCCTACCTCGTTAAGACTGGTCCGTAAGCTACTGAGTTCTTCTTCGTTGGCGGAAATCCTAACTAAAAAGCTATCGGAATCAGTCTTGGAGATGCTGTAATTTGGAATTATCTCTTGGCTATTAGCATCATCTAAGATTTCTCTAACTTGATTTATGTCAGTTTGATCGGCAAATTGAGCCTCTAGGAGTTGGCCGCCGCTAAAGTCGATTCCTACTCTTAGCCCCCAGCTGACGAGACTGGCAATCGCCAAACAGATCAAGAATATTGAGAGACTGAACCAGAGTTTTTGCCAGGTTAAAAACTTCATTACAACTCCCCTCTTTTCGGTTTAAGGGCAAATTTTAGGAAGGTCTTACTAATTGTGACGGCGGTAAACATTGAAACCAAGATACCAATTGCTAAGGTGACGGCGAAACCCCTAACTAGGCCGGTTGCAGAGTAGTAAAGAATCGCCGCCGTAATTAGAGATGAGACATTAGAATCCCAAATACTGGACCAGGCCCGGCGAAAACCCTCGTCGATCGCAATGTTAATTGGCTTACCTAGTCGTTGCTCTTCTTTCATCCGCTCAAAGATCAGAATATTTGCGTCAACTGCCATACCAATTGAAAGAATAAAACCAGCAATGCCTGCAAGCGTTAAGGTTATAGGAATCAATTCGAATATAGCCAAGGAGATCAGAGTATAAATTGCGAGTGCTAGTGTCGCCAATAAGCCAGCTAAACGGTAGTAACCAATCATATAAGCCGCTACTAGGATTAAGCCGAGTAGGCCTGCGATAAGGCTGCTTTGAACCGATTGCTCGCCTAGTGAAGGACCAATCGTCCGCTCTTCGGTTAGTTGTACTGGGACGGGCAGGGCTCCGGCATTGAGCTGGATGGAAAGCTGTTTAGCGCTCTCGAGGTCAAAATTACCCGAAATCACTGCGGTACCATCGGGAATAACTGCCTGAATAACTGGCGCAGATACTGGAATTTCATCCAATACAATTGCTAATTGTTGGCCAAGATATTCTTCTGTTAGAGATTTGAATTTATCTTTACCTTCGTTGTTAAATTCAAGTTGAACTTGGGCCTGATTAGTAACTCCGACGCCGTTATTTTGGTCAAAAACAACCTGGGCGCGTTTTAAATCTGCGCCAGTTAAATCAGAAGGTACAAAATCAGGGAGAAAAGGATTATCTACTGATTCTTCGTCTTCTCTAATCGGGCGCCAAAAAGTCAATTCAGCGGTGCGGCCAATTAGATTTTTGGCTTCTTCAACGTCTTGGACGCCAGGCAATTCGACAATGATCGCATCCTTGTCCCCTACTCTGCTGGCTTGGATTACCGGCTCCGCTACCCCGAGGGCATTAATTCTGTTTTCAATGACATTGCGGACTCCGTCGGTCGCATCTTCGACAGCATCTGCTTCGATTTCGCTTGTGTCGAGTTCGTAGACTAACTGGGCGCCGCCTTGTAGGTCGAGTCCAGGGTGAAGTCGGATATTTTTAACAAAGCCTACGTCTTGAGGCCAGGCCGCCATGCCAGCCAAAGCGGCAATGGCAAGTATTACTAATAATGTCCACCAGTTTCTTCTCATATAGAGTACAATTGCCTAATAACAGCTTTTAGTCAAGAAAAACTTGTTCATAGAGCCGCTTATAGATGTTGTTGTAGTTTCTTGTAGCTTAAAAGCTCAACAATTTTTTTGACATCCTTAGCTCGCGACATTGGCGTAACTAATAACGCATCGTCGGAGTCGACGATGACTAAGTCCGATACGCCCAAGGTGGTAATAATTTTATCGGCCGGGCCGTAAATTAGAGTATTTCTAGTATCAACGCCATGCCAATTGGCTTTAACAAGGTTGCCCTCGGCATCTGCTTTATCAGCTAGTTGGTCGAAAAGCTGATCCCAGCTGCCTAAATCCGCCCAGCCAAAATCGCCCCTGATTGTTAAGACCTGGCGGGGATCAATCTTTTCAATGACAGCATAGTCGATAGAGACCTTCTCCATCCTGGAAAAGGCTTCCGAGCCATCTCCCCCACTTTCTAGGTCATGAATGAGTTCGTTAAGATGATCGCCGATAACTGGTGCAAATTTTTTGTAGGCTTCAATGAATTTATTTGGAGTCCAGGCAAATGAACCAACATTCCAAAAAAAGTTACCCTGATCTAAGAATTTTTTAGCTGTTTTATAATCAGGTTTTTCTTTTTGGCGCTTAAATTCATAGACATGAACTCCAGCCTCTTTAGAAATCTCTTCCCCTACTTCCAAGTAGCCCAGGCTGGTATTGGGAAATGTTGGCTGGATACCGATGTTAATCAGGACTTGTCGACTATTGATCAAATTTTCAGCTGCTTCTATAACCTCCATAAAAGTCCGCTTGTCGCGAATGTGGTGATCGGAGGGCAAGAGAATCATTGGATTATTAGGATGTTTGAGACTCATCCAGGCAGCGACAAAAGCCATTGCTGGTCCAGTGTCCCGCTTGTCTGGCTCAATGATGTAATTTTCAGCTGGTATGTCGGGTAGGAGTTTTTTGATCAGCGGGGCGAATTGACTATTGGTCGAAATAAAGACTGATTGGTTTTTACCTAATCGATGGTAAGTTTCTTCGATCATGCTCAAATCGCCAACTAGTTGCGAAAGCTGCTTGGGTTTACTGTTGCGGCTAATTGGCCACAGCCGGGTTCCTGAACCACCAGCTAAGATAACGTAGTTCATTTAACCTCTTATTCTTTTTTTGATAATATCTCTAACCTTCGCAAGGGTTTGCTTGAGTTGTCCCTCGGGGTTTGCCACGACAAAATCAAAATCTTTTGCTGCTTCCATTTCTTTTTGAGCACTGATCATTCTGGTTCGAATATCCTCTTCGGTTGCGTCTGGACGGGTCGCTCTAATTCTATCGGGCAATTCATCTAGTGATCCGTACGAGATAAAAATTGATAAAAGATTAGGAAAAGCTTGCCGATAGGTTTTGACTCCCTGAACATCGACCGCATTGATCGGTATTGGAAACTTGCCCAGATTGAGTATTTCCAAAACATCCTTTTTCAAACCGCCATAAAAATTTCCGTGGACTTCGGCCCATTCAATTAGCTCGCCTTTTTCAATTAAGCCTTGAAACTGGTCGACATTGATAAAGCTGTATCGGTCTTCTTGGTTTGAGCGTCGCGGCCGGGTCGTAATGGTTTTAAATGGTTTGAGTTCCGGAATCTCAGTAATAATTGATCGGATTATTGTGCTTTTGCCGACGCCACTTGGCCCTGCAATGATAACGGGGAATGGTTTCATGGCTAGATGTTTGTATATTGGAGTAGATAAATCAAACCGACGCCTTGTTTATCGTCACTGATATAAATATTGCCATTCGGCTCGATAAGAATATCGACTGGCCGACCAAGAGAGTTGTTGTCCGGTTGAAGCCAGCCAGTAATAAAGTCGGTCCGGCTTTTTTCTTGACCAAGTTTATCCAGGTTGAACCTAACTATTTTGTAACCGGTCGGTTCGGATCTGTTCCAGGAACCATGATAGGCAACCAGGAGATCACCAACCAAATCATCCGGCCAAACTCCACCTGCCGGGAAGAAATCTAAACCTAATGGCGCCGAGTGGGCTTGTAAATCTATGTGCGAAGCGACTGTCGCCCCGGTAGAACAAGGATCAGTTGGATCGTGACTAAAATTGGTATCATGAATGTTTTGACCATAGCAAAGCGGCCAACCGTAGTTACTACCACCTTCAATAATATTAATCTCATCGGGTGGCAAATCATCACCAAGAAGATCACGGCCATTCTCGGTTGCCCAAATCTCGTTAGTGCCGTCGCGAGTTGTTAGAAAGACTGAGTTTCTAAGTCCAGTTGCGTAAGTTTCGAATTGACTGCCATCCGGATTCAAAATCATAATTGCGGCGTGGCGAGAATCAGTTTCATTGCATATATTACAGCTAGAGCCAATCGAAACTAATAGTTTTTGCTCACCGTTGATATTAGTTTTAGAAAGCGTGCGAGTTGTATGTAGCCCGTCTTTTGGCAAGTCGACAATTTTGACCGGGTTGGTGGCGTTCTGATGGCCTTCATCGTAGTCGTAGCTAGTAATGGCGTTAATTGTAGCAATGTACATCTTATAGCCATCGTCGAAATGAAGAAATTCGATTCCATGGGGTTGATCAAGATTGTCGATTACAACTTGATGGGCGTCAGCTACAAGGTCTTGGTTGCTGTCTGGCAAGGCAATTATTTGGCCGGCTTCGGAGTCAGAGACTAATAAGACTCCAGCCGGGTCTTTTTTGAGAACGCGTGGCTTTTCGAAGTTTTCGGCAAAAACCGAAATCCTAAAGTTATCAGGTAGGGTTAAAGGGAAAGGTACCTGATTAGGGCCGCCAATCAGCTCTTGCTTGGTCTGGTCTTCGATTATCTCCGCTATGTCCTGGTTGGCTGGTGTAATTGCCGGCTTGATGCCACGGAGATTCTGCCAAAAGAAGTAGCTGACGTAGCCAACCCCAAGGGCAACAAGTAGACCGACAAAGATCCAAATTTGTTTAGTACTCATAATCCTCCATCTATAAAGAATACAAGATATACGGCCAAAGTAGTAACGCCACTTATTCTAGCCGTTTAAGAATTTGCTCTAGATCTGGTGCAAGTTGGGCTTGGATAGTAATCCTCTCCTTGCTTTCCGGATCGTTGAATTCAAGTTTTTTAGCATGGAGAAACTGCCGCTTAAGATCAAGTTCAGCCGAAGCTTGGCGGCTTTCTTTGTTGCAATAGAGCTGATCACCGATAATTGGCCACCCCTCTTCGCTTAGATGAACTCTGATTTGATGGGTTCGGCCTGTCTTGGGCTGAACTTCTAAAAGAGAAAAATTCGACTGATAAGTCTTTAAAACTTTATAGCTGGTTTCGGCCATCTTAGCGGCTTTTTTATCCCAGGAAAAACTTAGCCTTTTGATTTCGTGTTTTGTGTCGGAACTTTTGCGGACAATGTCGCCGGTTATCGTGCCTTGAGCAGGTGGAGTCCCAAGGACAAGCGCCCAGTATTTTTTGATTGTCGTTCGCTCTTTAAATTGCGTTTGTAGTTCTTTGAGTGAGTTGGGATTTTTGGCGACTAGGATGATTCCGGAGGTGTCGGCATCAAGGCGATGTACGATACCAGGCCGCTCGTCGGCTGATTCGAAATTATCATTGATTTCAGGAATTTGTCGACGCAACCAATCTACCAAAGTTGAGCCGGCGTGCTTATTGCCTGGAACATCGTGAACAACTAAATTGGGTGGCTTATTAATAGCCACCCAATTCCTTGTTTCCTCAATAACTTGCGGTTTCAACTATGCCTACTTAGTGCTTTGCCAAAGACCCATCGTATTGCCGGAGTTGTCTTTAAAGTATGCGGCCCAGCCCATCTCGCCGACTTTTTGTTTTTCGCCGATCATTTCGCCGCCATGCTCTTTAATGATCTCTGCCTTGGCGTCAATATCGTCAACATTAATAGTTATAACCGGATTAGCGATTTTGCCCTTTTCCATGATGCCGCCGTTAATTGCCCCGGGAGTTTTAGGCATTCTGGTTTGCTCATCTACCTCTGTAGTTCCGGCCATCCAGTATGGCATATCGCCCCATTGATCGGTGTTCCAGCCAAAGACTTCTTGGTAAAATTTACCGCCCTCGCCCGCCGGGTCATTAACTGGAATTTCAAAATGAACTACTGAGTCCATATTAATCCTTTCGTAAGCTAATTACGACTGAAGTATAGCTTCCCTCTCTCGATTTGTCGAACCTGTTAATTGGTCTTGGTCAGCAGTTTCTATTAGTGTTACCCGTTCGATTTTACCGGCCAGTGAAACGTAATCGTTTTGAACTTGATCCATTGTATTTTTAGCATTGGTGATGTGTTTACCCAATACCCGAACGCCATCACCGAACTTATTCGATTCTTGTTGGATTGCTCGTAGCGCCTTAAGGATTTGGCCGGCCATCTGATTAATTCTTTGTCCTTCAAGGCCGACCATGACAGTCCTTAGGTAATAAAAGAACGTTGCTGGGCTGGCAACGATAATTTTTTCGTTAGCTGCAAAGTCGTAGAGGTCACGGAGTTTGTCCGAGGTCACCAGCTCGTAATAAACTGTTTCTGATGGTAAATACATAATGGCAAAATCGACTGTTCCTTGGTCAGGTAAAATGTATTTTTTGCTGATTTCTGTTACTCGGTTACGGAAATCGCGACGAAAGGCGTTGGCATGGGAGTTCTTGAGCTTTTCATCTGATTCTTTGAGGTAGCGGTTAAAGTTTTCGAGTGGAAACTTGGAATCGATTGGGATAATGCCGGCATCGAGTTTGATTGCCGCGTCAACTATTTCACCGGTCGTAAAACGAAATTGGAATCGAACGTTTTCGGCTGGCAAAGCCTGGCTTAACAGGTCCTTTAAGCCTTGCTCGCCTAAGTTGCCACGCAGCTTTGGTGATTTAAGGAAATCTTGAAAATGAGCTAGCTGACTGCCGATTTGGCTCATCGTGCCAAGCTCTCTTGAAACCTGGGCAATAACCCGTCCGGCGTTGTCGAGCCGCTCATTAATACTCTTATTGGTGTCGTCGATGCGCTGCTGCATCCCTTGAATATTTTGGTTGAGGAGTTGCAACGACTGATCGTCCTGTTTTTTATTTTCTAGATCTTTGAGCTTATTTAAAACTAAAAACAGACCCGCACCTAAGCCAAAGCCAACTACGGCTAGGCTAATAATGATTCCGATTTCCATCTTACCTCCTTGAGTGTGAATCTAAGTTAACTTAACTGATTAGCAGGGTCTAGTTGTTCAGAGCGACAATTCTGCTAGTTTTAGAGTCGCAGCTTAATAATTAGGAGAGAACCATGAAGATTTCTGACCGGCTCTATGGCCAGATTGATGTTAACGGGCGGGAGCTTAAACTTTTGCAGACGAGGCAGATCGCGCATTTGCGCAACTTATCATTGAGTGTCGTACCACCTGCCTTTGTTGCGGCTTCAACCTGTGCCACCAAGTTCGAACATTCGCTCGGTGTGGCTTACTTGGCGCGTCTTCTTGCTGATGATTTTGAGGAGATTAGCTTTGAGATTTTTTGTGCCTGCTTGGCGCATGACTGCGGCACTCCCCCATTCAGCCACACCAGCGAACATTTGCTTTACGAGGTGACGGGTAAAAACCATGAGGAATTTGCCATTGATGTTCTGCAAAACAGTGAGTTTGGTGATGAAGTAACCAAACACGGAGACTTTTCTTTAGTTTTGGATTTAATCATTGGCAAAGGCACGTTTGGCAAGTTGATTAACGGCACCATTGACCTTGATAATCTCGACAACTCGTTGCGATATGGAGTTAGTCAGGGCTTAATTCGCGGCCGTCTCCCCTATTCCCCGGAAAAGATCGCTCGGGCTTTTCGGTTTAGGGGCGGCAAGATCTGCTTGGTCAATGAGTTGGACGGTTTAACACAGGTGATTAATCGGGAGATACTCGGCTGGATCAGCTGTCGGGAGCAGATTTACCAATTTGCTTACGGTCCAGTTAATTTAGCTGCTGGCTTAATGCTGTTTCGGGCTTTGGACTTTGCTTTTCGGGCCGGTGATATTCGGCCGAGTTTTTTTAAGCTAACCGAAGCTGAGGCAATTTTGTATCTTTTAAAAGAGGCGGCTTGGAAGTCTCGGCGTTTGATTGAGAAGCTTAATTGCTGGCGCTTTTATCGGTTAGCACATAATCGCGTGGTCGATAAATCGAACCTAACTCATTACTTAGGGTCGGTTAGGCAGTTGCGAGGCGAATTGGCCGACCAGCTGGCCAAGGTTCTAAATGTCAAAGATGAAGAGGTGATTGTTTACCTGGGTTCGGGTCGCACTTACAAACAGATCGACCTTAAGCTTTTGGGTTACAATGGTGAAGCAATTCCCTTGCCCCAGATGAAAAAGTCGACTGATTTTGTGATTCAGGTTTACTTGGATCCGGATATAGTCACTGAGCAAGTAAAAAATACGGTTGCAGGATTTGTCGAAGAAATCCTGCAACAAAAAGCGTTGCTAGCCAATGCTTACTACTAAAGACCTGTGTGGCCACAGGTCTTTTTTTATTAGCGCCAATATGGTATAAAAGCCGGTACTCAAAACAGGAAGGGTGGAAAGAGTATGTTTAAAAAAATGGTTTTTGGATTGTTGTTTTTGGCAATGGCCGGAGTAGCTAGTGCCGAAGACTGTGGTGGGACGGCTGGCCAATTATTTGAGGTTGCTGACCGAGTGATTGGCGAGCGACAGATTGTCGCTTATGGCCAGGATGATCGTTTGATGGTGCTGCGTCGGGTTGCTGCCGGCGACTTGCTCGTCGTCATGAGCGTTGGTGAGTCTCCGAGCGATGTTCAAGCAAGACTGGATAATGATCAGAGGGGGCTATTTGTTGCCCGGGTCTTGAATAGCGGCGGACGGTTCGGAGTGCGGCGCGACAGCTTGACTGGTCCGTTGGTGGCTGAACAGGAGATAAAGAACCTCCTTGATAATCTTCGTTACGTTTCTAATGGTGAAGAATACGTTGTTACTACTCCACCATTGACCGTTGAGGAGCTGAAGATAAAAAAAGAAGAAGACTGTGATGACGACCTTGTTACCAGTGGTTGCGGCCAAAAGCCGCGGTCCAGCTACCCGCCAAATTATTGGCGGGAATACTATCGGAAATAATTAAAGGACTCCCCTTGTGGGAGTCTATTTTATATACTTAAAGTATGGAAAACTCAGTCGAACTCGATTTGCATAGTAAAATCGGTATCATCGCCTTAGCGGGGCGGCAAAGTGCTGCCAAAATCCAACAGAGCGTCACCGAAAGTTTTAAGATGAATGCTGAGCAGATGAGACTGTTTAGCCGGATTATGACCCTAGTTGACCTAAGTGAACTCGAGGGTTTTGACGCCGGCGCCCAGATCGCTTCAATTAGAGGCTTAGGCGTTGATAATTTTGATCGCTTAGCAGTGTATTGGAAAGAAGATCGGTTGGGTAAAACCAAGGCGGCTCTGATTAAGAAAGTAGTTGAACTATCCGGCAAGAGGGACTCGATTAAATTTTTTTCCGAACGAGATAAGGCAATTAATTGGCTTAAAGAAGAGCTGCGCATTTTGGAGGACTAATAATCCTTAAAGGGATTATTGGGGTTGGGTGGAAAATGACCGGCTTTGATATTGGTAGCAGTGTCACGGATTAATTGTTCGGTTGAATCAATTACTTCCTGGGAGATTTGAAGCGAGGCCTTGAGATTGGCTTCGACAAAGTCCAAAGTTACTTTTTGCGGGAGCCGTCCAAATCTTTTTAAGTAGGCCAAGGCGTAAATTCTAACCGGCAGGTTGGCTTTGATTTTTCGGTCGGCATCTTTTTGGTCTTTGACGTTGCTGGTTTTAAAGTCGACCACTTCCCCGGACTTTGTATACAGGGCATCGATTCGACCTCTGATTCTGATATCGCCTAAATTGAGTAAAAAGGTTTCTTCGACTTGTTCCGGTATGGGACTTTGCTCGGCTCGGTCGTAAAAATTTTTGACTGTTCGGATGCCAGCTTCAAATCGTCGATTTGCTTCCTCGGCGCTGTCAAAACCCTCGTTTTTCCAGGCTTCGGAAAACCTCTGGATAACTTTATCGACAGTCAAGGGTTTCTGGTTAATTTTTCCGCGATAGTAACTTTCGATCGCAGCATGAACAGCAGTACCGTAGATCAAATGACTAGAGGCCGGGCTCGGAGATTTTAAGACGTATTTCCAATAAAAATCATAAGGATCGTTGTTATAACAATCGATCATCGCTGGTGTTAAAAAGATTACGCCATTGTAAATTGGAAATTGAGCTTTAGTTGGTACCGGAACAACCGGTTTAAAGGTTTTTATTTTTTCTGTTGCTCCGACTTTTTTTATAGGGGTAATAGTGGTTGGCAAGTCGATTGCTTCGTTAATAAAACGGCTGATCTTCTTGGCGCGTTTGGCCGTGCCGGCAAATTGAGGGGCGCTTAAAATAAGCTTCTGTTTAGCTCGGGTGATGGCTACATAGGCTAGGCGGCGCTCTTCTTGGATTCTCTCGTCGCCAGTAGGCAGGGCTTCGACGATTAGCTGATCGGGTAGCGGTAAAGGGTCGTGCTTGGCGCGAGCCGGAAAGCGATCATTGGTAAGGCCTGGTAAAAAAACCACTTCGAATTCAAGTCCTTTTGAAGCGTGGATTGTCATAAGATTTATTGCCTCTGTGTCTGGTCCGACGTTGGTTGACGGAGGGGTAACTTGACTGAGTAGCTCTTGTAAGTTGGTAACAAAACTTAGAGCAAATGGGTCCCGGCTCGCCTCTAAATAGCCTGATATGGCTTCGAAGATGGCGGATAAGTTTTGGACGATTTCTAAAGCTCGATTGTCGGGTATGTCTTTAAATAATTGCGCCTGCCCTTGACCCTGGTTTTTAAAACGCTCTAAAACTCCCCGGTCTTTTAAGAATTGATAAAGAATTTCGCCGGGATTTTTTTTACCGATCAACTTGCGGTAGCTAGCTAGGTTATCGGCTAATTGCTCAGCTGATTTTTGTCCGGCAGCTGAAAGTCTTTGCCAAACGATACTCGATTTGGCGCTAATGATTTCTTCGAACGAGCTGTTATTTTTGCGAGCCAAGCTATTAATTTGAAGAAGCCAGTCGGGCTCAAACTGGTAATACGGCGAGAAAGCCAATTTCATTAAGGCTAGAGAGTTATAAGGATCAACTAGGGCCTCGAAAAAGGCAATTACGCCCTGGATCTCCGGCTTGGCAATAAAATCTCGATCCGAACTAACCTGGTAGTTGATGTCGGCGAGCCGAAGTTGACGGGTAATGGCGCTCATTTGGGAATTGGAACGGACTAAGATAGCGATATCGGAAAGAGTACAGGTTTCGGCTTTGATCTTTTGTACTAAGTCATTGAGTTCATCAGCCTCGTGCTCGTACCAAGTAAAAATTGGTTGCTTGCTATTAAATTGCGCCTCGAGTTGCTTGTTAATTTTAAGTTCGGCCTCGAGCCGGTCTGGATTATTGTGCTTAATAAGCCGATACGAACAATCCAGTATTTGTTGGCTCGAGCGGTAGTTTTGGGTTAGGACGACCTTGGACGTCTCTGGATAGTCTTTGATAAATTGCAAAATATTACTGACAGCTGCGCCTCTAAATTTATAAATGGCTTGGTCGTCATCACCAACAACGGTTAGGTTAGAGTGTTTACTAGCTAATAATTTTACTAGTTGGTATTGACCGATATTGGTGTCTTGGAACTCATCAACTAGAACAAACTTGAATTGGCTCTGGAGCTGTCGGAGTTTTTTCGGATGGTGTTTAAATAGCTTGATGAGCATTAGGATCTGGTCGCCGAAGTCAACTACCCCGCTGCTCGCTTTGTAATCCTCGTAAGCCTGGTAAATAATAGCCAGCTCATACTGGCGCTTAGCCTCTTGTCGCTGCTCATCGTCCTGAGCGGCGTCTAAAAGCTGCTTGGTTACTTCGAGATACTTAAGCGGCGTTACGAGTTCATCTTTTGCTCGAGAAATCGTCCGCAGAATTGAGCTGATAAATTTTCGTGAGCTGCTGACCGGCCTGAGTGCGTCCAGTCCTTCGATTTGATCGATTCGTTCACTCAAAAAGATTTCCTGCTCCGTACTACCAAGTACTCTAAATTCCGGGGGTAAACCTAAATCAAGAGCGTTCTCCCTTAGGAATTGGTCGCCAAAGGCATGAAAGGTTTCGATTGTAGCGCCGGTTTGTCCGAGAGGTAGTAGTTGGTCAGCTCGACTCTCCATTTCGCCCGCTGCCTTTTCGGTAAAAGTAAGGGCTAAAATTTCTTCGGGTTTTGCTAGCTTTTGCTCGACTAGCCAGGCAATCCGGTGAGTAAGGACTTTGGTCTTGCCGGTGCCGGCTCCGGCTACAACTAAGAGCGGACCCTTGCCATGAGTAACAGCCTGATATTGTTCGCCATTTAGCCCTTTAAGTAGCTGCGATTGTGTTGTAGTAGTTGCCACTCCTGAATGCCTTTAGCAGACTTTGGGTTTATGAGGATTTTTCTCGTAGTATTGCTGATGATACTCCTCTGCCCGATTGAAAGCCGTGGCCGGGGTGACTTCGGTGACAATTGGATTAGAGTACTTGCCGCTCTGGTCAAGTTCCTGTTTTGATTGTTCGGCTGCATTTTTTTGGTTTTCATCGTAGTAAAAAATAACAGATCGGTATTGCGAGCCAATATCTGGACCTTGTTTATTCATAGTAGTTGGGTCGTGGATCTCCCAAAAGTTTTTTAGTAGTTCTTGGTAGCTGATAACTTCCGGATCAAATTTAAGATGCAAAGTTTCGGCGTGGCCGGTTTTACCGGAACAAACCTGCTCATAGGAAGGCTTATCAGTATTGCCACCCATATAGCCGACCTCAGTTTTTTCAACTCCAGCTAGTTGGCGAAAGCTATCCTCTACTCCCCAAAAACAACCAGCTGCGAATGCTGCTTCCTTTAATTCCATCTTGGCCTCCTGTTATCTTTTATTTCCCAAATCTTCGGTTGCGCTCTAAATACCAATCAATTGCCTTGTCGAGCTCTGACTCATTGAAATCTGGCCAGAGGGTCGGTGTAAAATAAAGCTCACTATAAACCGACTGCCAAGTCAAGAAGCCGCTCAGTCGTTGTTCGCCGCTGGTTCTAATGATGAGCTCTGGATCTGCCAGGTCTTTACTGTCTAGTTGGGCTTGGAAATTGGCTTGATTGATTTCGAGATCCTGTTCTTTTAGTCGTTGACAAGCTTTCAGGATTTCGCTTCGGCCGTCATAAGATAGGCAGAGATTAACGATTAATTGCTGGTTGTGTTGAGTCGCCTCTTTGAGCCCAGTTAGTGCCTGTTTGAGACTCTCTGGGAGGCGCTCAAAATCACCCATGGTTCTTATTTGGACTCCTTTTTCGACCAGCTCAGCTTTGCGTTTGAGGGCATATTTTTCAAACAGCTTCATCATGCCCGGCACTTCTTGGATTCTGTTCCAGTTTTCGGTTGAAAAGGCGTAGAGAGTAAGAATTTTTACACCCCTCTCAATAGCTCGGTCAAGGATTTTGTCGTTGAGAGCCTCGATCCCTTTCTGATGGCCCAAAATTACTTTAAGTCCATTTTTCTTGGCCCAACGGCGGTTACCATCCATAATAATGCCAATGTGTTGCGGACCATTATTCATTTAGTTTCCTTTCAGTTGTCGCAGAAATTAGGTTAGAGTAAGGTAAGTTTATGTCAAAATCAACCCCAAAACCAGCCAACGGTATTGCCTGGGACTTAAATGAGCTTTACTCGGGAATTAATGATCCGAAACTTAGAGCCGATCGTTTGAATCTAGAAAAAAGGGTTAGGGTCTTTAGTGATGGTTGGCGATCTAAGATTAGCGACAGCATAACCGCTAAGGATTTACTACTCGTACTAAGGCAGTACGAAGAAATATCTGAACAGGCCGTTTTAATTTCGAGCTACGCTTCCCTTTTGTATGCTCAAAAAGCAACTGATCCGGAGCGATCCAAGTTATTCGTCTCTACTCAAGAATTTGGCTCTCAGCTGAATGCTGACTTAGTTTGGTTCGACCTCTCGCTTAAAGCCTTGTCGGAGTCAGCTTTGGATAAATTAATCAAAGACCCTGACTTATCAGGCTACGCTCATTATCTAAAGGTCCGCCAGCGCTTAAAGCCTTTTTCCTTATCGGAGGATCAGGAGCAGCTTCTAGTTCAAAAAAATCAAGTTGGTCGCCAGGCGTTTGTTAGGCTGTATGACCAGACTGATTCGAAGCAAGTTTACGAAGTTGAGGTTGATGGTCAGCCCCAGCGCCTCAGCTATGCGGAGCTGACCAGTTTAAATAAGAGCCATCCCGACCGGGCAACTCGCCAGAGAGGCTCGGAGGCCTTAACAAAGGGCTTGGCTGGACAACGTGATTTGTACGCCTATATTCTTAATAATCTACTCCTGGATAAAAAGATTGACGATCAACTTCGCGGTTTTAAATATCCGCAACAGGCGACATTTTTGGGTTATGAGATCGAGCCCGAAACGGTGGAAAACTTAACTAAAACAATCGAAGCAAATTATTCTCTGGTCGAAAGGTATTATCAGGCTAAAGCTCGGCTGGTTGGAGATAAGCTTTATGATTGGGACCGCTATTCTTCGCTCTATCCCAACGAAAGATCAGTTTATACATGGGATCAAGCCAAGGAAATCGTTTTAGCTTCTTTCGAAAAGTTTTCTGGTCAAGCAGCCAAAATCGCCAAGGAGTTTTTTGATAAGGGTTGGATCGATGCTGAGATTGGTCCCGGTAAACGCGGCGGTGCTTTTTGCAGCTACACGGGTCCAAATCATCATCCGTACGTTTTTATGAACTTTACAGGTGAGATTCGGGACATTACGACTTTGGCTCACGAACTTGGCCATGCGATTCACGGTTATCTTAGTCGGACAAACTCAGTTGTTAACTTTTGGCCGTCGACAGCAACGGCGGAGATTGCCTCGGTTTTTAGCGAAAGCTTAGTTTACGATTATTTGTTTGAGCAACTGACTGATTCTAAGCAGCGATTGAATTTACGAGTAGAAAAGATTCAGAGTTCGTTTGCAACAGTTTTTCGCCAAACTGCTTTTTACCAGTTTGAGTTAGATATTACTAATCACCGACGAGACCAGGGCGAACTTAGTCCGGATGAATTCGACCGATACTTCCAAGATCGGCTTCAGAAAATGTTTGGCCAAGGTTTGACCTTGACTGATGGTCATAAAAGTTGGTGGATGCCAGTTTTACATTTTTACCACTATAATTTTTATGTTTTTAGCTATGCTTTTGGCGAGTTATTGTCACAGGCCCTGTATGCCAGGTATAGACAAACTGGGTCGGCATTTGTACCCACTTATCTTGAGGCTCTGAGTCTCGGCGGTTCGATTGATCCTTATCGAGTTACTCAAAAAATGGGCGTTGATATTAATCAAGGAGATTTTTGGCAGTCGGGGCTAGATTTACTTAAGCAAGAAATTATACAGTTCGAGCAAGAACTTGATCAGTTAGCTTAGCTTATCCCAGTCCAGTTCGCTGTAATTTTCACCACTCGAAATCTTAGCCAAAGCGTATTTTATATACGGTACGGTGTTTACGGGTAGATCGGTGGGGCTAAACCAGGTCAGTTGACTGCATTTTTCCGGCTCTAGATTGGTAATCTGGCCTTGCCAGTTTAAAGCTTCGTAAAAAACATCAATCCGTTCCGGTTGCTGAGACGGGTTATCGAGGCTAAAGCGGTGTAGCAAAAAGACAAAATTTAGCTGTTCAGGAAGAAGGGAGAGGCCGATCTCTTCTTGAGTCTCACGAATCATCGTCTGACTAAGAGACTCACCCTCTTCTGCATGGCCGGCCGGTAAACCAAAATAACCATCCATGTAGCCGGTATTAATCCGCTTGCCCAGCAGTATCTTCCCCTCTTTTTTTAAGATAAGGTAGGCGGCGTGAACGTTAGAATGCCTCTTCTTCGGTTTCAATTAAGAATATCCTTTCTAGAAAACCGCCTTTTTGGGCGGCTTTTTTTGAGCGCAAGTGCTCAATCGACTCCGGGGTGTGGCCAACACGATCAGCGAGACAGTACACGACTTCTAGGATATCAGCAAGTTCCTCGACTTCCTTCGATTCGATAAACTCAGCGACTTCTTCGCGTAATTTATCTTGCAAGGCTTGGTCAAACTCATTTTCAGTTAAGACTCTTAGACTTGCTAAATGGCCTGAATCTTCAATAATTTGTGGAACTTTGTCTCTAATGAGTTTGTTATAGGTTTGGACCATCGCTCGAAAATTTTTTGTACGGTTACATTAAAACAAGCCTGAATATTTTTTTCCACAGTGGATAGTTATTTACTGTTACATTGCTGGCTACAATAGGAGTAGCTCGCATCGAGTATTATTTTGTATGGAGGGCCACTGAAAGTTCTGATGTTTGGCTGGGAGTTTCCTCCCCATAATAGCGGCGGGTTGGGCACGGCTTGCTATGGACTTTCGACGGCCTTGGCCAGCGACCACCAGCTAACCTTTGTTTTGCCCAGAAAACTCGATCTTGAGCATCAATACTTAAATTTTGAGTTCGGAGATCGAGAAATTGATGTCCAGGCAGTTAATTCATTACTCAAAGCTTATGCGGATCTAAATAGCTACAGGGCGTTTTTGCGTGGGAGTTTAGGAAATTACGGGCAGTCTTTGCTTGCCGAAGTAGAGCGTTATTCTACTCAGGTTGAGCCAATCGCTCAACGAGTTCAGCCCGATATTATTCACGCCCACGACTGGCTGAGTTTTGGGGCTGGCATAAAGGCTAAGGAAGCGACTAATCGGCCATTGGTTGCTCACGTTCATGCGACCGAATTCGATAGGACCGGTGGCACTGGTGTTAATCAGCAAGTTTACAATAAGGAGCGGGAAGGTCTTGAGGCAGCTGACCATGTCATTGCGGTGAGTAGTTTTACAAAATCAACTCTAGTTGAACATTATGGAATTACTCCCAAGAAGATTTCGGTGGTCCATAATGGCGTTCTACCAGATAAACCTGATCGAAGCCAATCTTTGCCATTCGCAAAATACAAAGAGCTTGGCTACAAAATTGTTTTGTTCGTAGGAAGGGTTACGATCCAAAAAGGCCCTGATTACTTTTTAAAGACAGCTAAAAATGTCTTATCTTATTTACCAAAAACCATTTTTTTAATGGTTGGCTCCGGGGACATGGCCGAACAAATGATTAATTTAAGTGTTGAGCTTGGCATTTCGGGCAACATTTTTTTCCCGGGATTCTTAAGAGGCCAGGAATTACACAGCATTTACCAGGTAGCCGACGTTTTTGTTATGCCAAGTGTTTCCGAGCCCTTTGGAATTACGCCGCTCGAAGCAATGCTTAATGGCGTTCCGGTTATTATCTCTAAGCAGTCGGGAGTTGCCGAAGTAATAACCCATGGTTTTAAAGCTGATTTTTGGGATATCGAAGAGATGACTAATCAGATCGTCGGGGTTTTAAAGTCTGGTCCGCTTCGGCAAATCATGAGTAAAAATGGCCGTCGTAATGCCAAGGTTCAGACCTGGAAGAGGGCGGCGGATAAGTGCGCAAAGATTTATCAGCAAGTTGTTCGGAGTAGTTGATGGCGTCGATCTGTTTTTATTTTCAGGTACATCAGCCCTATCGGATTAAGCGTTATCGCATTCAGGACGTTGGTCAGCATAGCCGGTACTTTGATCACCAGGATCAGACAAATCTTAATAACCGTTGGATCTTAAACAAAGTGTCAAAAAAGTGTTACTTACCGGCCAACGAATTATTTATAAAGTTGCTCCGTAAATACCCCGAACTAAAAATCAGCTACTCGCTCTCAGGCGTATTTCTCGAGCAGATTAGAGACTGGCAGCCTCGGGTCTTACGCTCTTTTCAGGCTTTAGTAGCAACTGGCCAGGTGGAAATTTTGGCCGAGACTTATTATCACTCGTTGGCATCGCTCTATTCTGAACAGGAATTTACCGATCAGATTGCCCAGCATCGCTCAATAGTTAAGGATTTGCTTGGAGTTGAGCCACGGGTATTCCGTAATACGGAGCTTATTTACTCCGACCAAATTGTTGCCCATATAAAAAAACTTGGCTATCTGGCAATGATTACCGAGGGCGCCGACCATATCTTGGATTGGCGTAGTCCGAACTTTTTATACCAGGCTAGCGAGTCCGAGTTGCCTCTCCTCCTCAAGAACTATAAATTGTCTGATGATATTGCCTTTCGTTTCTCGTCTAAGGACTGGTCTGGCTATCCATTGACCGCTCCCAAATTTGCTCAATGGTTATCGGCAATTAATGGCAGTGGCGAATTGATTAATCTGTTTATGGACTATGAAACATTCGGTGAACATCAGTGGCAATCGACCGGCATTTTTGAATTTTTGGAGGCGTTGCCGGGAGAGCTATTAAAACATCCTGATAACGATTTTATTACACCCAGTGAAGTAGTCGAGCGTTACGAGCCAATTGCCAAGCTCTCTATTCCTGAGCCAATTTCTTGGGCCGACGTAGAGCGCGATCTTTCGGCTTGGCGCTCTAATTCAATTCAGCAACAGGCTTTGGAAGAGATCTACTCTCTGGAGTCGGAGGTAAAAAAGTCTCAGAATAACCAGCTACTCACTGATTGGCGCCGATTGCAAACCTCTGATCATTTTTACTATATGTGTACCAAGTGGTTTGCCGATGGTGATGTCCATAAATACTTTAATCCGTACGAATCGCCTTACGAGGCTTATATTGCTTATGCTAACTGTTTAGCGGATCTCAAACTTAGGCTTGAAGAAGAGCAGGTTAACCTGTCTAATCAGGTATCAGCCATGGTACAATCTTAATGATAGCGGAGGGGCATGATTCTAACTTTGCTTGATTTAGTTCGGAAAAAACCACTGAAAAACGCTCCTGGTGAGCATGTTTTTTGGCTTCATGATGGGCATTCTATTTCTAATCTGCGAGAACTGCGCGATGCTTTTAAGTTAATGACCAATCGGCAATTTAGTCACCACGTAACAGCTGAGCGCAACGATTTTGTAAATTGGATCACCGATATTCTAGAAGATTCGGTTTTGGCTGACGATTTAGCCTTAGTGCAAACTCAAAGAGAGGCTTACGAGGTAGTATCAAAGCATTTGGCCGATTGGTACGAGCTATCGCATGCCTAAAGCTTTAGCCTTAGGTAATGGCGAGACTTTAGTTTGCTTTGATCAATTTGGGCAAGTCAGGGACTTGTATTTTCCGTATGTTGGTCTGGAAAACCAGTGCGGGGGTCATTTGAGTCACAGGATTGGTGTTTGGGTAGATGGTAATCTGTCCTGGACCAATGATGGATTTTGGCAAGTCAAGATCGATACTCTCCATGATACCTTTGCCGGTAAGACCGTTGCTACTAACCAGGGCTTAGGGGTTGAGCTCGAAATCGAGGACGTGGTCTATAATGAGCGTAACATTTTACTTAGGCAGCTCAAGGTTAGAAACTTATCCGACCACTCGCGACTGATTAAGCTTTTCTTTGCTCACGAATTCGAACTCTATGAGTCTCATACTGGTGATACCGGTTATTTTGATCCAAAAACCCACGCTTTGGTTCATTATAAGGGGCGTCGGGTTGCTTTGATTAATGCCCGAGCGGGCGATCAGGAATTCGACCAGTTTACAGTCGGAGTTTTTGGTTCGAAAGGTAAGGAAGGTAGTTTTCTTGATGCCATTGACGGTAATCTCGAAAAGAATGCGGTTGAGCATGGCCGCGTCGATTCGGTGATCGGGTTTGAACTAACAGTCGCCGGTACAAGTGATTCGCAGGTTGATTATTGGTTGGCATTAGGTAGATCGATCAAAGAAGTGACGGCTCTTAATCGTTATGTAGTAGCCAAAACGCCTCAGCATCTGCGCAATACTTCTAAGAATTTTTGGAAGGCGTGGGTAAATAAACAAAATTTTAGCTTTTACGGTCTCGACGAACGAACAGTGAGACTCTTTAAAGAGTCATTGTTTTTAATCCGCTCCCATGTTGATAATCGTGGTTCTATTCTTGCTTCCGGCGATTCAGATATGCTTCATCATGGCCATGATACCTATGCCTATATGTGGCCTCGCGACGGTGCCCTAATTGCAGTTGCTCTCGATCGGGCAGGTTACAGTTCGAGTGCTAAGCAGTTTTTTAACTTTTGCAACGAGGTAATTACTAACGAAGGCTATTTTATGCATAAGTACCGGCCTGACCGGTCGCTGGGTAGTTCTTGGCATCCCTGGATCCGTGATGGCAAACCGGAATTGCCGATCCAGGAGGACGAGACGGCCTTGGTTTTAATTGCCCTTTGGGAACATTACTCGATTACGAAGGATGTTGAATTTATCGAGCAGCTCTACAACTCTTTAATAATGCGGGCAGCGGATTTTATGGTTAGTTTTTCTTACCGTGAGACCGGTCTCCCCTATGCTTCTTACGATTTATGGGAGGAAAAGTATGGTATTTCGACTTTTACCTGTTCGGCCGTCTACGGCGCTCTAATGGCGGCCGCCAAGTTCGCCAAGTTGTTGGGTAAAAATAAATCAGCTGCTCTCTATGAGTCTGCTGCTCTTAAGATGCGCGATGCGATCGTTAAGCATCTTTACGACGAAGATCAGGGGGTGTTTGTTAAGTTGCTTAGTATGAATGGCAATAGTATTACCTATGATCGCACTCTCGATATTAGCAGTTTCTACGGTCTCTATAAGTTTGGTGTAGTCGAACCAAATGATCCCAAGCTTCAAAGGATGCTTACGGCCATTACGAAAAGATTAGGTGCTCTTTCTCGAATTGGCGGTTTTCCTCGCTACGAAGAGGATGGCTATTACCGGACAGCTAGCGACGCTCCACCCAATCCTTGGTTTATCACTACTCTTTGGATCGCCCAGTACCATTTAAAAAACGCTAAGACACCTAAAGAAGTTGAGAAAGCCAAAGAGATTATTAGTTGGGTTGTCGATCATGCCCTGGAGAGCGGAGTGCTTTCCGAGCAACTCGATCCCTTTACTGGCGAGCAGTTATCAGCGGCTCCCTTAACTTGGAGCCATGCTGAATTTGTAGTAACGATTATCGACTACTTAGATAAGTTAGAAGAGATGGGGGTTTGCAAAGCCTGCAATCCGGTAACTTGATTTAATAGCTATAGAAATGTTCACCGAAGAGCACAGAATTCTCCGTGTTGTTCCGTGCATAGGACCAGTGTAGTTATAATTATGTATCTATTATTTGATATTGGTGGAACGAGGACGAGATTAGCCTACTCGTCTGATGGCGAGAAATTTGGCGCGCCGGTGATTATTGATACGCCCGCTGATTTCAATCATGGCTTAAAGGCAATTAGCGAAATCGGTCGGGATTTAATTAAAGGCCGGCCTTTACGAGGTTTGGCCGGTGGTATTGCCGGTCCGCTTAATCGCGAAAAATCGATATTGATAAATCCACCTAACTTGCCCGGTTGGGACCATATGCCGATCAAGACCAGGCTGGCGGAGGCTTTTGACGTTCCGGTCAAACTCGAAAACGACAGTGCGGTGGTTGGCTTGGGTGAAGCGGCAGTCGGGGCCGGCCATGGTCATGAGATTGTTGCCTACATTACGGTTAGTACCGGCATCGGCGGTGCCAGGATCGTCAATGGCGCGATTGATGTCAGCATTAGTGGTTTTGAACCCGGGCATCAGATTATAGATTTAGATGGGACCGCCCTGGCCGATAACCCCCACGGCGAGTTAGAGAAATTTGCTTCTGGTACTGCGGTTAAAGCTCGTTACGAGCAAGAGCCGTGGGAAATTAAAGACGATCGAGTTTGGGATGATTTAGCTCATTACCTAGCGGTCGGTCTTCACAATACAATTCTCCACTGGTCGCCCTCGATTCTAGTTTTAGGTGGAGCAATGATGACTAAAAAACCGGGAATTGCGATTGAAAAAGTTGAGCTAGAGCTTAAGACTCTCATGAAGACCTTTCCAAGTTTGCCCAAGCTAGTTACTGCTCAACTGGGCTCGATTGGCGGTTTGCATGGAGCTTTAGTTCTAGCCAGGGATATTAGAGATTAGAACTTGCTGAGGTAGTTTTTTCGTTCTTTTTTCGGTAGTTTCTCGATCGCATATCTAAGCATTGTTCGAGGCATGTCGAGGACGTGCTTGTCGAGAAACTGTCGTAAAATCGCAACGTCTTTTTTGCCGGTTTCCCTGAGCATCCAACCGACGGCCTTGTGGATTAGATCGTGTTCATCTTTTAGTAGTATCTCAGCAATTTTAAGCGAGTCATTGAGCTCGCCGTTTTTTATAAACCAGAAAGTTGCAATAATAGAAATTCGTTTTTCCCATAGGTTTTTTGATTTGGCTAGTTTGTAAAGAATCGCCCGGTCTTTGTCTTCTAAGTACCAACCGACGATCTTGTGAGCTGAGCTGTCGACCAAGTCCCAATTGTTTACCCGAGTAGCGTTTTTGAGGTAAAAATCATAAATTTGTCGGCGGGCTTGTTCGTTAGCTCGATGAAATTGATCGACTAAAATAAATAGTGAAATTAAGCGATGTTCGTGGATTTTGCTACCGAGTAGTTTTTCGAGATCAGCGAGATCAAGATCCCGATATTTTTTGGCAAGGGTTCTAATTTGCGGATTGGTTAAGCCAAGGAATTTGTCGCCTTCCCCGTATTCGCCCTTGCCTGTTTTAAAGAACCGTTGCGAATGTCGGGCTCGCACCGGATCTGCTTGCCCCTGAAGGTCTTGTTTTAAGCTAGTTAAGGAAGTCAAGATAAATTCCAATTAATAAGGCAACAGCCGAAGCGGCAAATATTACAATGTAGTTGATCTTGGCCTTAGACGACTTGGTGGTTCTTAAAATATAGTCGAGAGCTTCTTTGTCTTGGGCGCCTAAGTCTGATTTGGCGACTTTTTTGGCTAATTGGTGTTCGGCGACGATATGGGCTCGGCGATTGTCGACTTCGTACCGATGGAGAAAAAAGACTACGAAGCCGATGGTGCCAATGTACCAAGCAGTTTGAACCCAAATAGCATTAAAGCTATTAAGAATAATAATCAGCCGATAAGCTAAGGTGGCGATAATGCCAGTCCAAAAATAGGCCTCTCGCTGCCACTTTGGATGCGGCTCGTATTCCTTCATCGATTATCGCCGCTCCCAATAAGCACTTCCCTATTTTGGCGACTCAAGAGCTTGTTGATGTTGCTGGTCGCGACGTCGCTCAAGCTAACATCGAGTTCGTCGGCGATCCGTGAGCAATACCAGAGAATATCTCCGAGTTCGGCGACCATTGCCTCTTTTTTTTCGTCGCTAACGACTCCGTTGTCATCGCGAAAGATTTTTTTAACCTTGTTGGCTAGCTCGCCTGACTCGCCGACTAGGCCCAAAACGGGGTATAAAAATTTATTGTTAGCGATAGCCGGATAAATTGCGGTTAAGCGGGTTTTTTCTTGGTATTCATCCAGCTTATTTATTTTCTCCATTTTTTCCCTCCAGTTAATTTACCGTTCTAAAAAGTCGGCTATCAATTTTTGTTGCTCAGTTGAGCTAAGTGGTTTTAGTTTACCATTTGCAAGCCTTTGGCGAGTGATCTCGGCAATTAGGATTCCGGCCGAGACCGAGACGTTAAGACTCTGGACAAAACCGCGCATTGGAATTTCGATTACCTGGTCACAGAGCTCAATCGCCTCGGCCGACATGCCGCGGTGTTCATTGCCAACGATTAGAGCTAGTTTGTCTTGAGTAAAATCGGCTTGGTAGAAGTCGACCGAATCCTTTTCCAAAGCGGTGCCGATTATCTGATAACCATCCCTTTTTAGATCTAAGATTGCCGCTTTGATTGAGTCGAAGATCTTAAAATCCAGCCACTTATTGGCTGAGGATGACGAGCTCCTGCCTATCTTTTTTGGATTGTAGGCTTCTTCCTGGCCAAAAATAAAATAAACATCCTGGATTCCAAAGCTGTCGCAGGTCCTAATAATGGCAGCAGCGTTGTGCGGATCGTGAATGTCTTCCAGGACGATTACAATATTAGATTGTCTTTGAGTGACAACTTTTTTGATTTTATCCTGCCTGCTACTTGAAATAACCATACTTACAAGATATCATTTTTGCCTAGCTTGGAGTATTTCAGGCTAAATTTACATGAAGGATATAAGCGTGAACAAGTTAGTAATTTACGATGGCTTAACAGTTAATCGTGAAAACCGTCGTTTTACATTGGTTGGCGGACATTGCTCTTTTGGTATTGCTGGATATGACAGCGAGCGAAGTAAATTTAACATTTATCTACTGCATTCAAATCATGGATCGGGCAATAACCTATTTAACGTCTCGCGGCGAGTAGGAGGACGCGAAGAGGTGTTTTTTACCTCGGGTGAATTGAGGTCAGATCAGTCGCCAACAATGTGTGATTACTCAAAAAAGTTTGGGAATCTAAACAATCTGGAGTTATCCGTGTTGCTACCCTGGCTTCAGGCCTTGGCTCATTTTGTTTTGACTAAGCGGGCTAAACAGGTTATACGCGCAAAAGCTCTATTTGCACAACAGCATCTCGGAGACGAAGAAGACGTTTTTTCTCCCTACGTAAGGGAGATTATGTACCTCCAGGAATCAATTGAGAATGGTGACTGGAAAAGGAAGAGTAAAGCGTACACACGACAATGTACACTAGACTTAGATACTGTTAAGGATTGTTACCCTAGTGGCAACTCAGCGGCAGCCTTCTATTCCGGCAGGATATTTCGTATCACTTGTCGACGTGGACGTCCGTTAAGCAATAAGGATTGGGCCGATTAGGCCCTTTTTTCTTTGCTGAATCTGGTTACTAATTTGTTACCAACCTTAACCTTTTCGAAAAACATCTGTCTTGGCCGGAGCCAGATCGAACCGTCTTTTAGGCTCTTGTAGACAACTAATTCCTCTTCGGTCTCGCTGTGCTTACCTGTACCAATAACTTCATAAGCTCCACCTTTAAAATGGCGATAAAATCCCGGTTTCACTTTGTCCACTTTCTCCTCCTCTGCCTTCGAATTATAATTTGAATAGTAATAAGCGAACCAAGTGGAGGAATAATGGAAGAAGAAACTTGTTCGGTCTGTGGCATGAGCACTAGCGATGGCCACACCCACGACGACGATAACTCAGAGGGCTCAGAAGAGTAAGTCATCGGTTTAAAAAATGACCTCGAACGAGGTCATTTTTTAATTGAGGCTAACTGGCAAAGATTTAGAAATTCCTCGGCTGCCTTAGTCCAAGAGTAGGTTTTTTCGATGTATTGATGTCGTTGCTTAGCGTTGCCGCTGTCGAGAGCCCTAAGGGCTGATTTTTCCAGATTGGATCCGAGACTGCCCAAGAAAGATTCGGTGATGATGTTTTTTGGTCCGACTACATTGTAGGCGGCGACGGGAATACCAGAGGCTAGTGCTTCGATCATTACCAGGCCAAATGTATCGGTTTTTGAGGGAAAGACAAAGACATCGGCGGAACGATAGTATTCTGCCAATTCCCTGCCAGTCTTCTTGCCAAGAAAAATCACTTCCGGATGGACTCCTTTGAGCTTGGCCAAATCAGGTCCTTGTCCGACTAGTACCTTGCTCCCCTCCCACTTCATTTCGAGGAAGTCCTCCAAGTTTTTTTCGAAAGCAATCCTGCCTACGTACAGGGCGACTGGTCTGGTGAGCGATTCGAACTTGGTTTTTTTACCCGGTTTAAACAGTGCAAGGTCAACCCCAGGCAAAATAACCTTTAATTGGCCGATGTAGCCTCTCTTTAGTAGCTCTGCTCTAATAACCTTATTCGTTACCATGGTTGCGCTAGCTCTGGCATGAAATTTTTTAAGTTCGCTGTCGATTTTTTCGTGTGACCAGTCCTCTATTTGTGGTGCTAGTTTGGCAATCCGTTTCGAGATATATTGGGCATATTCGGTGTGGTAAGCAGTGGTAAAAGGGATATCTCTTTTGAGGCAGTATTTTTGCGCGGCAAAGCCAAGGGGTCCTTCGGTAGCAATATGAATCGATTCTGGGGCAAATTCATCAATCAGCTTAACTAAGTGTGAGTGAGGAGCGATTGCAAAGTTTATTTCTCGGTAAAAAGGGATTGGTAGATTGATTGGAAAATCTGGCGGGCCGATGACTTTTATCCGATGACCCTCTTTTTGAAGTTGGCTGATGATGTGTTCATAAATCCTAACTACGCCGTTAATCTGCGGGTGCCAAGCGTCGGTTACGATGA
>JAGQLE010000001.1 GCA_020429585.1 Candidatus Berkelbacteria bacterium | reverse complement strand
CACGCGGCGTCGCTGCGTCAGACTTTCGTCCATTGCGCAAGATTCCTAATTGCTGCCACCCGTAGGTGTATGGCCCGTGTCTCAGTGCCATTGTGGGGGGTCAACCTCTCAGTCCCCCTACCCGTCGGAGCCTTGGTAAGCTTTTACCTTACCAACTAGCTGATAGGAGGCGGGCTTGTCTTCTGGCGCAAAAGCTTTACTCTTGCGAGACTATGCGGTATTAGCTAATCTTTCGACTAGTTATTCCCCACCAGAAGGTAAATTCCCACCTGTTACTCACCCGTTTGCCACTCTCACCATAATGTTTATTTCATCCCGAAGGAATCAATAAACGATGAGCGTTCGACTTGCATATCTTAGGCACACCGCCAGCGTTCATCCTGAGCCAGGATCAAACTCTTCATAAAGAAAATGATCTAGTTCATTTAGAAACTGTTACTTTAACCATAGTAACCATGGTTTGAAAATTAAAATTCAAAGGGCTCATTTTTACAATCAATTGAAAAACCAAATTGAAGCAAAGACTTCAATTTGTCCTGATCCGCCGGTAGGCGGAGAAGGACCCTGTCTAAAGTTGCAACCAAGGTCGCAGCAATAGATAGTGTTCATCTTTGATTTGCTGGCGTCTACTACTTTAATTTGATGCGAGTAGTAGACCTCTAATTCTCTTGAACTGGTCGTCAAAGAATTAGAGTTATTTAGCTTTAAATGTTCGGTCTAGATTTGGCAAATAAAAAACGATGCAGCCGCACCGCTTGGTCTGCAATCAAAATCTAGATCTTTTAAGAGTTGAAATTCATACAACCTCTACTCAGGGATTATATGGAGAAACTTTTCCTTTGTCAACAGATCAAGAAAAGGCCGAGAGCGGTTTTTACCGCAACTCGGCCACTAAACTAAAACTCTATCGAAACGACCCAGGATTCTTTTAACCTTGCCAAGATCGTCGATGAGCTCATACAGGGCGCCTTTCAAACTAGTGATCAACTTAACTCCCCTCTTTAAACGAGGCTCATCTTTTGAGCGATGCAAGAGTATCGCTTCAACCTTACTGGCAAGCGCCCAATCAAGACAATCATGCCTACCCTGGCTATCTATAATTGCTAGTCGAAACGGATGGTTTTCCAGTCCAGAGCAAGCAAAAAAATCTTCCAGAGCAGCATCCTGATTCTGATAATCGGAGATAATCCTGAAACCTGCCGATAAGTACGGTATAAGGTTTACAAGCTGGTCAAGACCACGGCGGTCGTCAAATAAAATCGCACTTTGTACTCCTAACGACCTCAGCTCATCAAGAAGAGGTTCGACATCTTGATCTAATATGCCGTTTACATACAGGACTCTTTCCGAAAAAATAACCTTTTTTATCACCCAAACTTCCTCCAATTTTAAGTTACAAAACGCCGGAGCGTTTCGTGCTAAGAGATTATAGAAAAGTTTTACCAAAATAAAAAGGCGGGACTGAAAATCCCGCATATGATTCTGAGCTTTTTATGGATGTCGAGCGATATCTATTTTTAGTTCGCCCAGATTAAGCAACAAGCCCTGGTCTCGCGCCAAGGTTATGGCAATTGCCTGGTGATGACCCTCCAGGAGAACAATTGAATTATCTGGCATTCTTAAACCCACAAAAATAGAATTTATTGGAAAGTCCCTCATGATGCTCAACACTCTTCGATTGCGCTGATACTCACGGCGGTCATTCACCAACTTATTAAAATTTAAGCTGACTGAGTTTCGAATATCGTCAGGAAATTGCTCTTGCCAGTATCCGTAAGGAGCTAGCCTAAGCTTGGGCACCAACTCCCATGGGTTAACTATGGTGTATCGCTTCCAAGCTTTCAAGCTTGGATGAATGCCGACATCATCTAACCCACCAAGGATCCGCTCCCACACACAAAGACCTGCTTCGCCGAATCTTGCAAGATCCGGATTACCCCGCTCTCGTTGCCGCCAGTTATCTAAAACCTGTTCCCAGGTCACATCTTCTGGATACTTAAGGTCCACGTTCACATTTTTCACCCCTAAATCAAAATCCGCCGAGAAAAACTCGACGGATTAAGATAGCGCTAAGTTAGCAGAGTGTCAATCTATTTGCCAGCGTCCTTGGCCTTTTCGATCACGTCGTCGATTAAGCCGTACTTCTTGGCCTCTGCAGCAGTTAAGTAGTTATCACGTTCGGTATCCTCTTCGATCTTCTTTTTGGGCTGACCGGTTTTTTCGGCCAAAATTTCGTTCATTACATCTTTAACCCTAAGAATCTCTTCGGCCTGGATTTTAATATCAGTTGCTTGGCCAGTCGCACCGCCCATCACCTGGTGGATCATAACCTTAGCCCGCGGCAAGGCAAAGCGTTTACCCTTGGCACCACCCGCCAGCAGGAAAGCACCCATGGAGGCCGCTAAGCCAACGCAAATCGTCGACACATCGGGCTTAATGTATTCCATGGTGTCGTAAATTGCCATTCCGGCGGTCACTGAACCACCAGGCGAGTTAATATATAGTTGAATATCGCGACTACGGTCTTCGCTTTCCAAAAACAAAAGCTGGGCTACGATTAAGTTAGCCATATGGTCTTCGACCGGACCGGTCACAAAAATAATCCGCTCTTTTAATAACCGCGAGTAAATATCGTAGGCCCGTTCACCAAACTGAGATTTTTCTAATACAGTTGGCACGAGCATTTGTGATCGCATCTCTTCCATAAAACGCTCCTCATTTCTTTTTAAATTATTATAATCTCGTCTTGCTCAGATTAAAAGAAAAGCGCCTATAAGGCGCTTTTCTTAATTTACTTTTCGTCTACTTTTTGACCGGTCGCACTAGCAACCAAAAAATTAATTGTTCGCTGCACAACTCGACGCTGGAACTCGTCGTCTGATTCTCCCTCGGGCCGGTCCTTGCCAAAGCCTTCTTTTTTAGCAATCTCGCCTAAAACCAAACCGCTTTTAACCGATTCCTCAGCCGGCTTTTCAAGATCTTTACGGAGTTTTTCCTCGGTTAACTTTTGCTGTTCAAGAAACTTATTAAACATTACGCCAAGCTGATTCTTCATGTGGCCTAGACGACGACTGATCTCCTCATCCACTAAGCTACGTGGCAACTCAACCTCAGCCTTTTTCATTACTGCTTCCAAAACGTCAGCCTCGAGTTTGCGCCGGCCCTCGTTGGCTTTTTCAAGCTCCAATTGCTCTTTTATAGAAGCTTTTAGATCATCAGCGTCCTTGCGTCCGAACTTTTCGGCAAATACCTTATCGATTTCGGGCAACTCCACTTCGGCAACACCATGGACGGCAATCTTAAAATTGACACTATCTTTGTCAATTTTATCCTGAACTTCGTAACTGTCGCCTTTCTTTTTACCGATTAAACTTTCTTCGATTTTTTTACTAATCGCCTCGTCACCGATAATCACTGGAAAATGCTGGCTCGACAAATCATCTCGCTTAACGTTGTCAACCAAGCCTTCGTAATCGATATCGACTTTGTCGCCTTTTTTGGCGGGCCGGTCAACGTCTTTGGCCGATGCCTGCTGTTTACGCAACCGCTCGATTACTTCGTCAACTTCTTTTGCCTCAACCTTAGTATCAACTTTTGGTGCCTTAACCTTGATTTTTTGATAGTCACCCGGCTTAACCTCCGGCAGGACATCAACTTCTATCTTATAGGTAAGCGGCGCGCCTTCGCCGTAACTCTGCACGCTAACTTTAGGCGGCGCGATTGGCTGTAAACCCAAAGATTTCATTGCCTCGGCGTAGCTATTGGGCAGGGCAATATCGAGCGCTTGCTGGGCATAACGAGCCTGGCCAATTTTTTGAATCGTCATCATCTTTGGCGCTTGACCGGGTCGGAAACCTTTAATCTCAACGCTAGGCGCTAATTGCTTATAGGCAATGTCAAAATACTCGGCCATCTTCGGCGCTGCCACCTCAACAACAAACTCATGACGAGAGTGCTTATGCTTTTTATGGTCTTTAACCGCTACAGAACTACTTTTGTTTTCCATAATAAACCTTTCCGATTTAAGTTAAGAGATTACTATATTTACAGGTTTAACTCAACTTCTTAGGCTAAACTATTTCAAAATCAGAACCGTGGCCAATCATCCGTATGATACCCTCTCTACATAAAAAACCGCTCTTATAACTGTCATCCTGCCGCGCCCATACGAAGCTTTGACGAAGTGGGGAGCGAGCCTGCGAGTCGAAGGATCTCCAAAGCACTTTAAGTAGTCTGGATGACGGATACATCAAGCCTAAAGAGATCTTTCGATTACGCTAGCGCTCCACTCAAGATGACAAAACTACGTGATTTTCCGGCGAATCATTGCTTGTTGATCAAAATTAATTATTAATTAATACCTACTCCCAAATATTGGTCTGAATATTTTGTGGCTTAATCCCAAGTTTGATTAACAGCTGAAAAATCGGCTTAAAAAAAGCTGCTGGTCCGCAAATAAAGACCGCGATTTCGTCGTGAACTTCAAGATCCTCATGAAGCAGATCACCAACCAAATGCCGGCCATCACCGGTAATATCGATATCCATAAAATCCTTCCAGCGCTCGATTTTATCAGGCCACAAGAGCTCCCGACGATCCCTAAGCCCGTAAAATAACTTATGCTGGCCGGGATAAAGATCAGGATTCGCCTCAATTGTTAAAATCTGTGCCGACAAGCCCATCAGGCCGATACCGCCCGCAATAAACCAGATATCTTTGCCTTTAATTTTTTCCTGGTCGAAGCCCTTACCCATCGGCGCCGTAATCTCAAGCTCATCACCAACATTCACCTCGTCATGCAAAAAACCGGTCGAGCGGCCGATTTTACGAACAGCAAAAGCAAACTCCTTGGTGTTAATTGGATTAGAAGCCAGAGAAAAAGATGAGTATTTAGTTGGCAGCCAAAATAGTAAGTGCTGCCCAGGTGAAAACCGATAATCCTGGCCATCAACTCTCGAAGCCGTAAATTCTTTAATATCTAGGGCCAACTGTTCGATTTTTGTAATTTCGATTTTGATATGTTCGTATTTTTTCATTCCCTCTCCATGTCATCCTGAACTTGTTTCAGGATCTCTAATGCAAGTCTGGATAGCTTCGCTGAAACGCTTTTACTGTAAAGTCCTCGTATCTTGTTATCAAGTCCGGAATGACAAACAACACAGACTATTGCCTAATGCCTATTGCCTATTTACTGTTAAGTTATGCAAAATTTAAAAGAATTCAATTTCAAAGGCAAAAAGGTCGTCATTCGTACCGATTATGACGTGCCATTAAACCAAGATGGCGAAATTGTCGACGACTACCGAATTAAAGCCTCGCTGCCAACGATCGAATATTTGCAAAGTCAGGGCGTCAAAGAAATCTATTTAGTTGCCCATTTGGGACGACCGGTATTGCGACCGCGCGAGAAGTTTAGCAATATCCAAGCCGGCAATGTTCGCCTTGGCTTAGGAGCGGTTGCCCTCCGCCTCAAAGAACTGCTAAATATTGATTCGGAAAGTTTAAATACTAAAGAAATAAAACCCCTTGGTATTCCAGCCTATATAATTACCCGAGGTGTTTATTTGCTCGAAAACATCCGTTTTGACTGGCGCGAAACCGACAACAACGGTGAACTTGGCCGCCAACTCGCTCAACTAGGCGATTACTATATATATGATGCCTTTGCCGTTGCCCACCGTACTCACGCCTCCACTGCAGCTGCAATCAAAGAAGCCCGTGTTGCCTTGCCTGGTCTCCAACTTCTCTCTGAGATCGATCACCTTGACCAGCTCAAAACCGAAATCAAACACCCGTTCGTCTGCGTTTTGGGCGGTGCTAAAGCTAAAAGTAAAATTCCGGTTATGCAGGAGTTAATCGACAGTGTCGATACCTTTTTGCTTGGTGGCGTCATCGCTAATACTTTTCTTAAAGCCGAAGGGGTTGATGTCAAACGCTCGACAGTTGAGCTCGCCGAAGTCAAAGAATCAGCCGACCTAATCAAGCAGGCTCCGCAAAAGTTCGTTTTACCCGAGGATTATACCTGGCAGAGCGGTAAAATTATGGACATCGGCCAAAAGGCTCGTCAAAATTTTAAGCAAAAAATACATGATGCAAAAACTATCTTTTGGAACGGGACCGTCGGCGTCACCAGCCTCAATGCCCAGGATTTTAAATTCGGCTCCGAAGAAGTGGCCCGAGCGATTGCAACTAACCAACAAGCACTAAAAATTATTTCTGGTGGCGACACGGTCGGTTTTGTTAATGAAATCGGACTCAATCTCCACCAGTTCAGCTTTGTTTCAACCGGCGGCGGCGCAACTCTAAAATACCTAGCCGGCGAAAAACTACCTGCCATGGAAGAATTAAAGAGAAAATAATTTAACACTTCTCTGGTTTTTTATCGTCTCGCAAACGGATAAAAGATGGGATTCGCATCATGCCATCGGGCGAAAACTCCAAATACTGGATTTCGGCCACCAACTTTGGCTGCACCCAAATAAAATCATCGTTACCAGTGTAATCAACCGGCGGAGTTTTGCGCTTGATCTTGTCGAGCTTGGGCTTAAGTTCAGCGATCAACTCCTCGGTGAAACCGGTCCCAACGTTGCCAATGTAAGTTAGTCGGCTGTTTTTGCAGATGGCGATACCAAGGGACGAGATCGGCCGCTTAACAGATGTATAACCAATTATGACGCCGTCTAGGCGCTCCAAATTCTTAATTTTAAACCAAGAGCTACTGCGTTCACCCGGATAATAAAAACTGCCTTTCTTTTTTGCCATTAAGCCTTCGAGATTCCGTTCCTTAACAACCTTCCAAAGCTTTTTACCATCATCGGCAATAAAAGTTTTTTGGATTTTTTTACCGTCACGAATAATCTTTTCTACCACCATCTGCCGGTCCTCAAGTTTTTCTTTTAAAAGCGATTGGCCTTCATACTCCAGACAATCGAATACTACATAAGTAGCCGGGTACTTTTTGCTCAACTGCTCGATCACTTGCGGCTTTAAACTTCGGTCTCGTTTTTGAAACAACTGAAAATCGGGCAATCCGTCCTTGTTATAAATCACAATCTCGCCATCTAGTACGCAACTTTTACCCTTAATATGCTTACGAATTTCAGCTAACTCCGGATAACGGCTGTTGATAGTGACGCCATTGCGGTTAACGAACTTTAGGTCTTTGCCGACATAGCAAATCGCCCGGGTACCATCGACCTTAGGTTCAAAGGTATAATTCTTATTTGCCAGTAGTTTCTGCTCGCCAATTTTTGCCAGCATTGGCTTATAAGTTACATCGACCATTATTAAACCGTTTGAGATTCGAGTCGAGCTACTCTCGCCTTAAGATCCTCAACATCTTTAACTAAACCAGAATGATCGACTTCAAGCATTTCTTTTACCTGTTCGAGTTGCTCTTTGGTTGCCATGTTTTTCTCGAGGTTATCAACCTGCTGACGAATCTGTTCCAGCTTCATATCCTGAAGGTCAGCCCTAGCATCAACAACGGCTTTGATTTTTTGGAGATCCTGATCGGTTAAGCTCATAATTTCAGAATACAGAATTTAGAATTGAGAATATAGTCTAAGATCGTCATTAAAAATCCCTTCGCTCAGGGATCCTTCGGCTACGCTATCGCTCCACTCAGGATGACAAGTTACTTAACCGAGGCTTTCAAGGCTTCGATGAGATTGGGACTCTTCTTGATTTCTTTTTGCTCGATCTTTTTACCCTTAGTCGCTTTAATGAGGTTGTCGGAAAATTCGTCTTTGAATTTAGAAATGTCAAAACTTTTGTGAGTCTTTTTATCGATAATTAACCGGGCTAATTCCATCTCGTCAGCAGTTAGTTTTGGCGCTGCGCCCTCAAGCTCGGCAATCTCGTCCATCGAGCGGATTTCCTCTTGGTAGAACAACGTCGTAATTAAAATCCCCTTGCCGTGCGGCTCGATCATGCAATAGTGCTCGCGCTCACGCATTACAAAATTAGCAATTGCAACTTTACCAGCTTCCTCGAGCGCCTTCTTAAACAAAAAGAACGCTTTGCGACCCTCTTCCTTGGGCGCAAGGTAATAGTTTTTATTAAAATAAATCTCGTCGACTTGGTCTTTGTTAATAAATTCGATGATCTGAATCGCATCCGACTTAGTCGGTTTAAGCTTTTTAATATTCTCTCGGCTTAAGACATAAAACTTGCCGGGCGTAACCTCGAAGCCCTTAACGATATTTTCCCAATCAACCACCTGGCCGGTTTTTTCTGAAACCCGCTGATACCGAATCGGCTCGTAGTCCTTGTCATCAAGTAATCGAAACGAAATACTACGCTGTTCGATCACCGAAAAAAGCTTGATTGGAATATTCACCAAGCCTAACACCAACGAACCAGTCCAAATACTTCTCATACCCCTCCCACCGTCAATAACTTGAGCCAATCAAGGTCAAAACTAAAATATAGAGCAAAACCAGCGAGGAACTTAAAAGCAAGTCCCAGCTACCAGCCTGTCTAAAGCGGTCAAGTCCTTTACTAAATAAAAATAACGTTAAACCGGTTAAGCTCAAATAAAGTCCAAAATCGAGCAAATCATCAAAAGGTTGCTCAATCGAAACATTTACTAAGCCAGTACCAAATAAAATAATTGCCCAGCCTGCGCCAATAGCCACTGGTAAGAACCCGAGTAAAAATTGCCAGCCGTCAAATCTCCCCTTATTCGCCATTACTTACCAATCTGCTGAACCATCTCGACTAGCCTGTTGGCATAGCCGAACTCGTTGTCATACCAGGCAAAGACCTTGACCATGTCTTCGACCACTTGCGTGAGCGACAAATCGACAATTGCTGAAGCTGAATTGCCGATAATATCCGATGACACCAGCGGCTCGCGCGTTACGTCTAGAACTCCCTGGTAGCGCTTGGATTTAGCCGCCTTTTCGAAGGTGCTATTAATTTGATCAACTGTCGCCTCTTTTTTTAGAACAGCCGTAATATCGGAAATCGAACCAACTGGTACCGGCACCCTAAGCGAGGTGCCATCAAAAACTCCTTTGAGCTCGGGAATTACTTGGGTGGTCGCAATCGCTGCCCCGGTACTGGTTGGAACAATATTTAAACCGGCGGCCCTGGCTCGACGATAATCGCGATGAGGTCCATCCTGCAGGTTCTGATCGGCAGTATAGCCATGAACGGTCGTCATCAAAGCCTTCTTTACCCCAAAGGCATCGTGCAAAACCTGGATGGTCGGCGCAATACAGTTAGTTGTGCAGGAGGCATTATTAATAACCTTATCGTCGCCTAAAATATCGTCATTAACTCCGCGCAAAAAAGTTGGCGCTGGATCATCACCCTTACTTGGCGCCGATATAACAACATTTTTTGCTCCGGCCGAGATATGCTTGGCTGCATCTTCCTTTTTAGTAAACAAACCAGTTGATTCGATTACAACATCGATCTTGTCTTCTTTCCAAGGCAAATCCGCTGGATCTTTTTCGGAGTAAACTTTAATTTTCTTTTTGTCGATAATTATTTCGTCGGCGTCAGAACTAACCTCGCGCTCGTACAATCCATACACGGAGTCGTACTTTAACAAGTTAGCTAAAGCTTCCGGATTAGTTAGGTCGTTAACGGCGACGATCTTAAAAACATCGTCATTCTCGAGCATAATTTTAGCGGCCTGGCGGCCAATCCGCCCAAAACCATTAATTGCAACGCGAATCATCAATCCTCCTAAATTTCATTCAGTAGTTTATTATCTCAGATAATTATTCTTTTTCGTCGTATTTCCCGTAATACATCGATAGTCCCAAAATCAACACAAGCACCAAAATTACACCAATCGCTATCATTGTCTCGAAAAAGCGGCGGCTATTTTCATAAACTCTGATGCCTTCAAGCTCGCACCCCCCACTAGAACGCCGTCAATCTCTTCTAGTTCGGCATAACTTTTGGCATTGCTGGCGGTTACCGACCCACCGTACAAAATCCTAGCCTCGTTAGCCAACTTGCGCTTAGACGCTCTCTTTAGGACCGTTCTTAATCGATCGATGATCTCGGCCGCGTACTCCGGGGACGCTGGCTTACCCGTCCCAATTGCCCAAACTGGCTCATAGGCAACTACTAGCTTAGGAATGTCTTTTTCGGCTACACCCTTAATCGCCTGCTGGAGCTGCTTAAAGATATTACTGATCTCCTCTAATTTAGTGGGCCGGCCGCGAACTCGCTTTTTTTCGTAAAGATGAGTGAATTCGCCCACGCAAACCACCGGTGTCAGACTGTTTTCAAGAGCGGATTTTACCTTGGCATTAATTGATTCGTCATTGTCTTGCCCAGTACTACGTCGCTCGGAGTGACCAATGATTACATACTCGGCATGCTCGGCAATCATCTTTATCGAAACCGAACCGGTTTGAGCACCAAAGTCGCCTGGTTCAGCGTCTTGAACACCAACCCCAATCTCCGTTTCGTCCAAAATTTCATTAAGTGCCAATAGCCAAGGCATGGGTGGACAAACACCTAATTCAACGTCTAGCTCAACGTACTCTGCCTGCTTCTTAAGCTCCTCTACTAGTAAAACCGCTTCCTCGGCGGTCGTATTCATTTTCCAATTACCGATAACGATTCGTTGTTTCATTAATACGACCTAGCAAATAAAGCTTCGCTTTTACCTTGCTTGCCACAGCTAATACATCTGCCATCTTCTTGAATTAACTGCTTATCAAAAGGCAAACAGCGAACCGTCGCTTTAGTGTCGGCTTTAATCCTCTCCTCACATTTGGCCTCACCGCACCAGAAGACCCTGACAAAGCCCTGCTCAACCTTCTGTTTAAACTCATCGTAATTTTCGACCATAAAAGTATTTTGGTCTCGATTCTCTTTAGCCTTTTTAGCCAGATCGATCTGAATATCTTCGAGCAGTTGTTTGATTCTAGTTGCCGCCACCGATAACTTAACCGTCTCTTTTTCGCTGGTATCCCGACGAACAAGAACCAACTGCTGAGATTGGACGTCACGAGGACCAAGCTCAACCCGAATCGGCACCCCCTTCTTTTCCCACTCGTTAAATTTATAACCTGGTGATTGGAAGTCGCGGTCATCCACCTCGAGCCTAATATCAAGTTGGGATTTAAGTTGCTCAACCGCCTTCATGACGCTTTCTTTTTCTGTATCATCTTTCCAAATCGGAATCACCACTACCTGAGTTGGCGCAATCTTAGGCGGCAAAACTAAGCCGGAATCATCGGAATGGGTCATTATAAGCCCACCGATCATCCGCGTACTAACGCCCCAACTGGTTAACCAAACATGTTTACGCTCGCCATCAGCATCAGTAAATTGAACATCGAATGCCTTAGAGAAACCCTGGCCTAGGTTATGAGAAGTGCCAGCTTGAAGAGCCTTGCCGTCTTGCATCATCGCCTCAATCGTATAAGTACGTTTTGCTCCCGCAAACCGCTCAGTTTCGCTTTTCTCACCATCGTAAACAGGCATCGCTAAAATATCTTCGGCTAGCTCTTTGTAGACGCCTAGCATCTTAAGCACTTCTTGTTGGGCATCCTCTTCCGTTGCATGAGCAGTATGACCCTCTTGCCACAAAAACTCAGTCGTCCGTAAAAATAACCTTGGACGCAACTCCCAACGCACAACATTTGCCCACTGGTTAATTAACAACGGTAAATCGCGATAAGACTCAATCCACCGCGAATAAGTATCATAAATAATTGTTTCCGAGGTTGGCCTAACTACTAAAGGTTCATCGAGCTTTTGACCGCCGGCATGAGTTACAACGGCTAACTCCGGCGAAAAACCCTGGACGTGGTCTTTCTCGCGCTTCAAAAAACTTTCGGGAATAAGTAACGGAAAGTAAGCGTTCTTGTGACCTGTCGCCTTAATTCGGCTGTCGAGCTCCTCTTTGATCCGCTCCCAAAGCGCAAAGCCATACGGCTTAATGATCATTGAACCTTTAACACCGGAATGCTCGGCCAAATCAGCAGCCGCGATTACATCCAAATACCATTGAGCAAAGTTTTCTTGTCTGGTTGTAAGTTGTTTTTTCATTTTAGTAAGATCTCTCTACTCGCAAGCTCGATCGAGATGACGACAAGAGCTATTGCCTATTTAATTATAACTTTTGAATATCAAAGAAAGTAATAATAATTATCAGGAGGATCAAGAGGGCGAAACCAATGGCGTGAATCCAAGCCTCGGTCTGGTGGGACAAAGCCCGTTTCTTAAATATTCCTTCGTAAACCAAAAACATCGCCCGCCCGCCATCAAGGGCAGGAATTGGTAATAAGTTAAAAATCGCTACTGCCAAGGAAATCAAAGCGGCATAGCGAAGCACGAACGGTGCGCCAAGAGCTAAAGTTTGGCGCAAAAAAACAAAAATGCCGACTGGCCCAGAAACAGACTCGACTCCCGGAGCCTGGTCCACTAAACCAAGCAAACCAAGAATCAGATCGCCTAAAAACTTTAAGGTCAAAAGCGTTACACTGACCATCTCTAAAAGAGCATACCAAGGCGCCTGCCACCATGGCACTGCCGGAATTTGTTCTCCGAGGTCAGCGATCGATACTCCTAAAGAAGGTGACGATTCATCGCTCGATAAGGTTACTGGCACTTTAAGTTCGCCGCCGTTCCTAGTAATCAAAAATTCAATCATCTCGCCACGGTGCTCTGCTGTAAATTCCGACAAGCTAACATCAGTCAAAAACTCGGTTACTCGCCCATTTCTATCGGTTGCCGAAACAATAAAATCATTTACCCGTAAATCTACCTCTTCGGCAGGCGAACCATCGCTAACGGCGGTTATAGCCACTGCATCGGCCTTGGGTGCAAAAGGTGCAATCCAGAACCAGACAGTTAGTAGCACCCAAGCTAACAAGATATTCATAGTGACACCAGCTAGCACGACCTTAAGTCGTGACCAAGGGGACTTTTGTGAAAAGCTATCATGAGCAGTCGAATCCTCGTCCTCGCCCAAGATACTTACGTAACCGCCAAGAGGAATTAAATTAAAACTGAATCGAGTTTCTCCTAATCGCCTCGAAAACAATCGGGGCGGAAAACCAAAGGCAAACTCCTTGACCCGCATACCTTGCCATTTTGCCACCAAAAAATGACCCAATTCATGCAAGAATATGATCAAGCCAAAGATTAAGACAAATAAAACTATTGAGATAAAGATTTCCATCCCTAAACTGTTAGAATTTCTTGCTCTTTGACCTTAACTAACTCAACGACCTTGGCATTATGGTCCTCAACTAGATCATCGAGCTGCTTAGTAACCTGAAAAACATCGTCTTCAGTTGCATCGCCGGACTTTTCCTCCTTGCGGGTCTGCTCGAGGGCAGTGTGACGGATATCTCGCAGAGCGATTCGCGCCTCTTCGGCAATCTTATTGAGTTGCTTAGTCAGTTCTTGGCGTCGTTCTTGAGTCATCGGCGGAAAGTTGATACGCACTGCTTTACCATCGTTAATCGGACTCACATTAAGGTCGGATTCGCGAACAGCATTTTCGATCGCATTGAGCTGGTCGCTATTCCAGGGAGTAATCGCAATCTGATTTGGTTCTGGCAACGAAATACTAGCTAAAGTCTGCAAGGCAACCATCGTGCCATAACTCGAAACCTCGATTTTTTCAAATAAGGTTGTACTGGGTCGGCCAGTCTGAATATTGCCGAATTCTTCCGAGAGCTTAGTAATAACTTCGCCCATCCGTTCTTTGGCTTGTCTTACAGATTGGTAACTCATATTCTCCTAACTTACCCAGGTGCCAATTTGTTCACCTGAGGCGGCTTTGACCAAATTTCCAGGTTTAAGGATATCAAAAACAAGGATCGGAATCGAATTACCTTGCGCCAAGGTAAAAGCAGTCAAATCCATCACTTCCAGCTTTTGATCGATTACCTGCTGGTACGTAAGCTTATCGTACTTTTTGGCCTGGGGATCTTTTTTGGGATCGGCACTATAAATTGCATCGACTTTTGTTCCTTTTAAGACGACGTCACACTTAAGTTCAGACGCCCGCAGCACTGCTGCCGAATCGGTTGTAAAGTAGGGATTGCCAGTACCAGCGGTTAAGATTACCACCCGGCCCTTTTCCGAATGGCGGATCGCCCGACGCCTAATAAAAGGCTCGACAACTTTATGCGCTTCGATTGCTGACATTACCCGGGTTTTTAAACCGAGCGATTCAAAGATATCCTGAAGAGCCAAACCATTGATAATCGTTGCCATCATCCCCATATAGTCGGCCGTCACCCGATCCATCTTTTCGTTAGCATGGGTCGAGTGGCGAAAAATGTTTCCGCCGCCAACGACAATTAAAATCTCGATTCCCAAATCGGCAACCCGCTTTACTTCTTGGGCCAATCGTTCCAAAACTTGCTCATCGTGGCTGTTTGGAGACTGACCACGCAATATCTCGCCGGACAATTTAAGGAGAACTCGCTTGAATTTCATTGAGCTCATCTTACTTGACCAAGAGGAATCGGAAAAGCTACATTGTCACTAGTCTCAGAGAGGAACCTGAATAATATGGAAGAGATAATATGCGCTGAAGAAGAGGCAATGAGCCATTTCTATCAAAATATCAGCTCAATCCCCGAGAATCCTTATGACCTCAATCCGGAACTAGTATTGGCAGACGCACTGGTCAAGCATAAAGTTGCCAATTCCTTGCAAGAAATACCCTGGCAAAAGATTGACGTGTGCACTTGGTACTGGATCAATGACGCCAGAAAAAACAGCGTCCGATGGGGAGAGTCCCACGACTACGCCTACCCCCGTTCAATTTGGGGCATTATTGTGGAGGGTAAACCCAAGGGCAACGCTCTTATTGAGGCGACCGGACGAGTGGTTATTTTAACCCCTAACTGCGAACTACATAGTTGCGAGTATCAAAGATGCCATCTTTCGGCAAAATTCGAAACCGAAATTGGCACTTTACCCAACTGGGACAGTCGTCAGAGCCCAATTGGCCTTTGGGCAAAACATGGCGAACAATTACATCGACTGCTTCACTCCCTTAATTCCCTTAAATAAAAAAAAAGCCGGTCCCGAGGACCGGCTTTTAAAATCGTGAGTTTAGATTCGGCAGGCGTTGGGATTGCCTTCAATGGTAAAGCGGGCGAAGCGGGTAACCTGAATATTTTCACCGATCTTTTGAATCCCATCCTGAATTAGCTGACCAACGCTCTTTTTGTCGTCCTTAACAAAAGGCTGATTTAGCAGAACAACCTCTTCCATATACTTAGCAAGCTTACCTTCAACAATCTGCTCGAGTCGATCAGCTGGCTTACCCTCGGATTTTAGCTGCTCAACAACTAACTCTTTTTCCTTTTCGAGGACTTCGGCTGGAATATCCTCCTCTGTGATATAGAGCGGATTCATGGCGGCAATATGGAGAGCAATCTCGTGAGCCAACGCTTTAAAGTCATCGTTTTTAGCCACAAAATCGGTTTCGCAGTTAACCTCAACCATTACTCCAATTCGGCCTTCGCCATGGATATAGGTCGCAATATAACCTTCGACTGCCTCTCGATCAGCTTTTTTAGCAGCTTTAGCCGCTCCGGCTTTACGAAGAGCGTCAATGGCTTTGTCAAAATCACCACCCGACTCAACTAAAGCTTTTTTGGCATCCATCATGCCAACGCCGGTTGATTTGCGCAACTTAGCGATATCAGTAGCTTTAATTTCCATCTTTTTCCTCTTTTTTGGTTGCAGCGGCGACTTTTTCGGCCTTAGTTGCTTTCGGATCTGCTTCGGCCTTCGTAACAGCCGGTGCCGCTTTTTTGCCTTCGGCAATTGCATCAGTCAAAACATTAAGAATTAGACTGATAGTTTTTTTAGAATCGTCGTTAGCTGGAATCGGATAATTTACCAAATCCGGATTGGAGTTAGTGTCGACAATTCCGATAACCGGCACGCCGGCGCCCCGCGCCTCGGTAACAGCGATATCTTCCTCATTAATATCGACAACAATCATTAGATCCGGAATTCGGTCAAGATCGCGAATACCATCAAATACCTTGGTTAATTTGGCAATCTGCTTAGTAATTCGGCCTCGTTCCTTTTTAGTAAATTCGGCAAAGCGTTCCGATTCAGACAACTCGGTCAGAGTCTTAAGCTTACTGAGGTTAGAGTGAATAGTAGCGAAATTACTCAAAGTTCCACCTAGCCAGCGGTGGTTAATAAACGGAATGCCGGCTTTTTGCGCAACTTCTTTAACTAAATCAGTTGCTTGCGCCTTAGTCCCAACTAAAAGGATGGTTTTATTTTCTTTGGCAAACTCTTCTGCAACCTTAGCGGCCTTCTCCAGGTATTCTAAAGTTTGCTCAACGTTAATCACATACACGGAATCGCGCAGCGTATAAGTAAACTTTTTAGCCTTAGGATAAGTTCGGCTGCGGCGGTGGCCAAAATGAGCACCGGCATCGATTAGATCTTTAAGAGTTGGGAGTTTGGTTGCCATTATTTGATCTCTTTCTTCATCTGCTTAAGAGCTTCTTTATTTTCCTTAGTTTTGGAGTCAGCCTTAGGTTTAACTTCGGCCTTTTTGGTTTTGGCGGCGGCACGTTCTTCGGCAGCCTTACGTCGAGCTTCGAACTTGTCGACGCGGCCGGCAGAGTCGATCAGGTTAGTTTTACCGGTATAAAAAGGATGGCAAGCCGAACAAACCTCGACTTTAATCTCTTCGAGAGTTGAACCAACCTCAAAACTTTCGCCACAGTTACAACTAACTTTGGCTTTAAGATGATATTTTGGATGGATTTTAGCTTTCATATTCTTCCAATGGAATTAACAAATCACTACCCGAACTTTCCTCGGGTGTTAAACTCGAAGAGATTTTACCTGATTCACTCTGGTTATTCAAGGCTTCGCTTTTAACTGGCAGATTTTCGACTTGTTCTTCTAGAAAAACCCTAAACTGTCCTAAATCGTCTTCAGCTACCCCGATATCGACCAACTTGGCAGCTACTTCGGCAGTTTTTTGATTAATCAAATCGGGCAACTGGGTTGAATGGTCGAACTCTTTCGTCGTATTAACCGTTGTCGAGTGTAAATTGCTTCTGATCGCGACCAATTCATTGAGCACATCGTCCAAGAGCATTTCTAGCTGAGAGTTACGCAATGAGTCGATCGGTTCGCTCTCGATACCTTGACCCTTCTTTTCCAACCAGCCCAAAATAAAATCAAAATAAGCGGCAAACGAAGGCAACAATAACTGAGCCTTTTCTGCGCCTTGTCCTTCGACTTCCAAACCAAGCTTTTCTCGAACAGCTATAACCTCTGTTTCCACTGCCTCGCGCAACGCCTGCGCTTCCTGCTGCCAATATCTAGGCGTCGGGTCAAGCTCACCCGGCTGCGGCATCGGCTCCCCTGGAAACTTAGTCTGATATTTAAACATGCTTCCCATAGCTCGAAGCTAACACAACTCCATTGTTCGCTCAAATAAAAAATCCGGGCTATTAGCCCGGAACTAATAATATTTTGCTTCACTCCCCCAGACACTGCCAAGGAACAAAAACTAAGGCGTGCTTCTTGGTCATATTCCCTATCAGTTGCGGAACAATTGGACCCGGATAGATTGTGTAAACAATCACCTGCCAGCGCCTGCAATGCCTGATGCCGTGTTTTATTGTGACGATGTTTGTTTTTGAGGCAATAAAATCCTCAGCCGCAAAAAGTGCCTGAGCAGAGTTGTTAAGCTCACGCATTTCGCAGTGCTTCAACTCCTGAGAAGTGAGGTCGGTTAACTCGACCACACTATCCCAACCTACATCTTCGCTGTACTCCAGCTCTAACTCATAAACCTGATTGACGTTAGGGTGTTTCGGCAATTTGTTAAGCTTCCCAGAAAGCAACGAGCGTGTCTCCGAATCGCGAATAAACTCGACATAATTACCCCAACGAAAAAAGTTACCGGCCTGCTGGCATCGCCTACCTCTAAAGCAGGTGTTTTTAAGACGATCGTTTTGATTGCGCGGCAGGATAAACTCCATCCTCCGATCATCAACATCGAAGAAGCGATAGTTGTATGTCATTTTTAAAGGTTCCCCTCTTTTTAGATTGTTTTTGCAAACAGTGTTTTATATAGGATTTTTTGCTTTAAATCAAGTGACAAACCATATTGAAGGTGCTAAAATTCGGTGTTATGAACAAAGAAAAACTCCAACAACTCAAAGAAGCCAAAGAACTAGCCGGCTCAACAACCGATCCGGAGATGAAGGAGCTGGCCGAAGAAGAGGTCAAAAAACTCGAAGCCGATGTGTTAGATGCGGAGCAAGAGCAGTTGGCCAATGATTTAGTGATCGAGATCAGAGCCGGCGCCGGCGGTGACGAAGCCGAACTTTTTGCCATGGAACTCTTTCGAATGTACCAACGCTACAGCGAAACCCAAGGCTGGAGAGTTTCTATTATCTACCAGAACCTTACTCCTCTTGGAGGAATTCGCTCGCTAAGCGCCGAGATCAAAGGCGAGGGCTGCTTTGCTGACCTACAATTTGAATCGGGAGTTCATCGTGTCCAACGGATTCCCGCCACCGAAAAAAAAGGCCGAGTCCATACTAGTACCGCTACTGTCGCTGTTCTGCCTCTTGCTGCCAAAATCAACGTCGAAATCAGACCCGAGGATTTAGAGATCCAGACTTACCGGGCAGGTGGTGCTGGTGGTCAAAACGTTAATAAGGTCGAAACTGCCGTTAGAATCACTCATAAACCGACCGGTACAGTCGTAGCCGTCCAGGACGAACGTTCTCAACTAAAAAACAAAGAAAAGGCTTTAAAGATCATTGGCAGTAAAATTCAGGAGCACGAGGAGGAGAAAGCCCGCAAAGAACGGGGCGAAAGCCGCAAAGCTCAAGTAGGAACCGGCGACCGCTCCGAAAAAATCCGCACTTACAACTTCCCCCAGGATCGAATTACTGACCACCGGATCAAAAAGAATTTTTCCAAAATCGAAAATGTTCTTAACGGCTCTTTTGAGCCTCTTATCAGATCCCTTAAAGAAGCAGATCGAGAACTAAAAATAGAAGAGCTTTACAAGCAACTATCCCAATAAAAAAGGACCCACTTGGGTCCTATGAAGCGGAAAAGCGCGCAAGGCACGACATTTCCCTGGGAAAAACTATACTCGGACAGCCACTTTTTAACCATGAGCTAAATTCTTCGTTACACCTGCCACAACTGTTTAAATGCGCTACCGTATCCTTTCCATTGCATGAATACCCTGTGCAGTGTTGATAGAGAAAATTAACATAAACTCGCCACAAATCTTCTGGTACCTCAAACAACCGTCTCTTCCTCCTATTTTTCTTCCAATGTTAAATCTACCTCTTTCTCCTCGCCCTTGTGCTGGACAGTTAAAGAGATCGTCTGGCCAATATCATAGTTGGCCAAAATCGATAGCAAAGTATTGTGTTCGTTAATTTCCTTGCCATCAATTGCCGTAATAATATCATTTTCTTCGAGCCCTGCCTTGTCGGCCGGTGAACCAGGGATAACTGCAACTTCGCCCTGGGTAGTACCAGGCAGCAACCAAACTCCGTGATCAACCGATAGCTGATTAACCTGAGCCACTTCTTTAGTAATCGGAATATAGCGGATGCCGATCATCGGCCGTTTAATCTCGCCGGTAGTTTTAACCGAATCAATGGCCTTTTTAACCAGATTAATTGGAATCGCGAAGCCGATATTCTCGGCATTACCGGCCACCGCTGTGTTAATACCAACGACTTGGCCGCGCAAATTAACCAGCGGACCGCCGGAATTACCTGGATTAATAGCCGCATCGGTTTGAAGTAAACCGCTCAACTCTTCCGATACCCCGCCGCCGCCAGCTGTAATTTGCCGCTCCTTGGCAGAGATGATACCGGCGGTAACGCTATTCGAGAACTCTCCCAGGGCATTGCCGATTGCTACCACCCACTGACCAATCTTAAGATCGTCGGAGCTACCGAGTTCAACTACGGGCAAACCAGTTGCTTCGATTTTAAGAACCGCCAAATCATTTAAAGTATCTTTGGCTAAAACCTCGGCTTGGAAGTCACGACCATCATCAGTAAAAACTGTATAGGTAGCATTTTCATCATCAACCACATGACGGTTAGTTACAATTAACCCGTCCGATGTCAAAATAAAACCAGTACCGCCACCGTTCTGTTGAAAAACACGGCCAAAGAAATCTTGAACATTCGTAGTTGTTGAGATCGAAACTACCGCCGGCGACACTTTATTAACCGTATCTGTAATCGCCGAACTTTCCTCAAGTATTAATTTATCGGTGCCAAGTCGTTCAATAATCGGTTCGCCGTTTTTTAAGTTAAGACCGTCAGTAAAGCCGTAACTAAACAATGCAACTACCGAAGCAGCGCCACCCAAGCTGCCCATAATCAAACTCACTAAAGCAACAAAAACCAATAAGCCTTTTTTAGTTTGCATTTTCGTAGATTTTGATCCGGTAGGAGCCTCTGGTTCGTCGACGTAGGTTATCTCTGGCATATTTATTATTCCTTGTCATCCTGAGGAGTCACGACGAAGGATCTTAGACCGATCCGGCAGAGATTCTTCACGGAGCCTGTCCCGAGTCCAGTCGAAGGATTCAGAATGACAACTAAATACTAAGGAAATTATAGCAAGCTTCGATTAAAAATTAATGAGAACTAACCAGTATTATTTTTGCCAACGAATAGATGGTAAAAATAAAATCCGGCAACGACAAAGATAATGCCGGCGTATAAATATTTTGCCATCACTAGATTAGCAATTAAGAGAATCACCAAGGCGATAAAAATAATTTGGCCTGATTTTTTATTTAACGGGGTCATAGCTTATTTCTTTTTGACATGAAAACGATCGTGATGGCGTTTTTCTGCCGCCTGCTCTTCTTTTTTCGCAATCCGCTCGTATGTTTTAGAGACTGCTATCGTTACCGTAACGGCAATAAAAGTTAGGATGACCGCATACAGCAACTTACCGCCAAGACCATCACTGGTCGGACCAACAAACCGCTCAATCAGCGCTTGAATGGCTTCGTTCCAAGCCAGACCCGCCGCCAAACCAAAAGCAGCGGTCATAAATTGAATAATTTTTTCGAGATAAGCTTTAGTCACTTTGTCACCTTAACCTTATATTAACGCGGTCATCATCGACCGCAAAGGAGAAATCTTACTCTAACTTCTCCTTAAGAATCTTATTGACGACTCCTGGATTGGCTTTACCTTGGGCCTTACGCATGACCTGGCCAACCAAAAAACCAATCGCTTTATTATCGCCACCCTTAATTTTTTCGACTGCATCGGCATTCTCACCAAGTACTTCATCAACCAGTTGCTCAATTGCACTCTCGTCACTCATCTGTTTTAAGCCAAGGGTTTCAACTACCTCAGCCGGCTCCAAGCCTTTTTCGACAACGGCCGTAACCACCTCGCGGATCTGAGATTTGGAGATCGTGCCTAAGGCGACAAGTCCAGCTAACTCAACTTGCTGAGGAGTGTTTAAAACCCGAACTGCATCATTATTAACATAGGTCGAAGCCGCAATCTTAAGCTGTTCTTTTTGTTGATCGGTTGGTTCGGCTAGCTCGGTTACCAACTCCGTCCAAAATCCATACGCATCCAAGTCCGAAGTAAACATCTCAGCGACATCTTGGGCTAAGCCATACTGGCTGACAATTTCCGCCGCCTCGGCATGGGGCATCGGCCGGACATCGCGGGCCTTGGTAGCTAAATCCCACAACGAACTTGGCGTGACCGGCGGCAAGTCGGGCTCAGGGAAATAACGGTAATCGGCGGCTGTTTCTTTTTTGCGTTGACTGAATGTTTTTTGCTTAACCTCATCCCAACCTCGAGTCTCCTGAACAAGTTCCTCGCCATTCTCCAAAGCCTCAATTTGCCGCTCAATCTCATACTTAATCGCTCGTTCAACCACGCGAAAAGAATTTAAGTTTTTAACCTCAACCTTAGTACCAAACTCCTTTGAGCCAACTGGTCGGACCGAGATATTAGCTTCGCAACGCATCTCGCCTTTTTCCATCGAAGCCCGGGCAATCCCGCGCCGCTGCAAAATAAACTGGTAAGTTTGGCAAAACTTTTTCGCCGTTTCGGCATCGTGAATAACCGGCTCTGTTACAAGCTCCAAGAGTGGCACGCCGGCCCGGTTATAATCGACTAAAGACGACTGGTTATCGGCCGCATGAACCAACTTACCTGTATCCTCTTCGAGGTGAACTCGAGTTAGCTCAATTCTTTTAACCTCGCCGGTCGAATCTTTAAACTCAATCGCTCCGCCTTCCAAAAGCGGCAAATCGTACTGACTAATCTGATAACCTTTGGGTAGATCCGGATAATAATAGTTTTTACGGTCCCACTTGGTAAATTCCGCTACCGTCGAACCTAAGTCGTAACCCAAGTCCACTGTCCATTCCACCGCCTGGGTATTGATCACTGGCAAAGTTCCCGGCATCCCCATGCATAACGGGCAAGTATTGGCATTAGGCTCGCTCTCGAACGGCGCATTTAAGCAACTACAAAACATCTTGGTTTTAGTCGCCAGTTCCGCGTGAATCTCCATTCCGATAACTGCTTCGTAATTTTTAGTAGTCATGTAGTGTGTAGCAAGTAGCAAAGCTAATCTTGCCTACTCCTTCTATATCCAATAACTAATTTTCCCACTTCGTTTCTTGTAGCGTCGATTTTTCGAAATAACCCTGCTGACATAAAACCAAGCCTATAAGAAAGAATAAGAAAAGTCTCAACTTCCATCAATGAACCATATGCTATTGATAAAAAATGACGCTCTTCCTTAGTAAAATTCCTACCGTAACCCTCGGCAATATTTGCTGGAATAGAACTACTTGCTCGCCGCAACTGAGAGACTAAACCATAAAGCTCTGTTTTGGGAAAGTTCTCAGTAACCTTATAAACTTCAACTGTTAGATCCATAGCCTTTTGCCAAACTATAAGACTCTTAAATCCATCCGCCCGAACCCTTACTACTTCGCTACTTGCCACTTTGCTACTCACGATCAAAATGCTCCTAAAATTGAGGCAGCCCGCCGAAAAGTTTCGAGAGAATTTTTAGCTTGAGCTATCGAGACTTCTGGGTGCTCGTGGGCAATCCTGTTGCGGAGCTTATGCGCCTCCCAAAGTTGCTGATAAAAACTTCGCTCAAACCTCGACTCAATATTCTTTAGTCTTTCGCCAAATGTTTCTCCTCGGGCGCCAGACTTCTTCATTACTAAATCCAAAAAGCTATCAGCCCTTACTACCGCCTGAGCGGCATGAATTGGATCATTCGACTCGACGAGTTTCTCGATCGTGCCAAATTGAGCCAACAGCTGCTCGTGATTGAACTTTTTATCCTTCTTACTAAAAATTAACTTAAAAAGACCGAGCAGCGCCTTGCCGAGCTGAGTAAAAATTGTTGGCCCTGAATTGTTAGACTTAGCCATTAAAACTCCGGATCTCGTAAATGCCAATCGGTAGCCTGCTGATAAGCAATCGCTGCTCGCAAAATCTTGTCTTCGTCTAGCTGGTTCCCTAGCAACTGTAGACCGACTGGGAGCTGACTACTATCCTGCTTAACAAACCCGCACGGCACGGAAATACCAGGAATACCGGCCAAGTTAGCCGAAACCGTATAAATATCGGCGAGGTACATCGTTAGCGGGTCCTCGGTTTTTTCGCCCATTTTCCAAGCCGGAGTCGGACTAGTTGGCGTTAAAAGCAGATCAACTTCATCAAATACCCGATGAAAATCTTCGATGATTAGGGTTCTAACCTGCATCGCCTTCTTGTAATAAGCGTCGTAGTAGCCCGAAGAAAGTACATAAGTACCCATCATAATTCGTCGTTTCGCCTCAGCACCAAATCCCTCAGAACGGGAGAGATCATAAATCTCAGCCAGATTCTGTGCCTTTTCCGAGCGAACGCCATAACGAATTCCATCAAACCGGGCGAGGTTGCTCGAAACTTCGGCCGGCATAATTACATAGTAAACCGCCAAAGCGTTTTTAGTGGTCGGCAAGCTAACCTCTTTAAATTCAGCACCTAGTTTTTTAAACTGATCAATTGCCTCTTCGACGACCTGAGCCACTTCGCTATCCAGACCATCAGCAAAGTATTCTTTTGGCAAACCAACTCTCAACCCCTTAAGTGGAGCGTTGCCGTCCTTATCGACGTTGACTTCAGGAAACTTACCTTCGGGCAAGGTTGTACTGTCGAGATAATCCTGACCGGCGATAACGCGCATCATTAAGGCAGCATCCTCGGCAGAACGCGTAATTGGTCCGGGGCAATCCAGAGAACTGGCCATCGCAATCAAGCCGTACCGACTAACCCGACCGTAGGTTGGCTTTAAGCCGGTTACGCCGCAGAGCGAAGCGGGCTGACGGATCGAACCGCCTGTATCGGTTCCAATCGATGCCAAACCGAAACCAGCAGCCACCGCCGCCGTTGACCCACCCGACGAACCGCCAGGAATTCGTTCGAGGTCCCAAGGATTTTTACTCGGTCCAAAATCGGAATTTTCCGTACTAGAGCCATGAGCCCAAGCATCGCAGTTAACCTTACCTAAAATTACCGCGCCAGCTTCTTTGAGTTTTTTAACTACTGTCGCATCGTACGCCGGCACAAAATTGGCCAGCAAATTAGATGAAGCGGTCGTCCTTAAATTCTTGATTGCAACGATGTCTTTAATTGAAACTGGGATTCCATCCAAATCACCAAGACTTTTACTTTCCGCCCGCCGACGGTCCGAGGCTTGGGCCTGGGCAAGCGCTTCCTCCTTATTCAGAGTCAAAAACGATTTGATTTTAGAGTCATGCTCGTTGATCCGGTCAAAATGCTCATTAACAAGATCGATCGAGCGCAACTCGCCTTTTTCCAACGCCTCATTTGCTTGGGTAATAGTTTTGATTACCATACTTTCCTTGCTGTCATTCTGAGTAAAACGAAGAATCTCAAAAACCCTTCATTGCATTCAGGATGACAATAAAGCTACTCATCTCCGCCGGCAAAAACACCAGGTACTTTAACATAATTGCTTTCTTGCTCCGGCGCATTACTTAATAAGGCTTTCCTATCGGGGTCGCTGCTACCCTCTACCTGTTCGTCTGGTCTAAGGACATTCATCAAACCAGTTACTTGGCTGGTCGGTTCGATATCTTGAGTATCCACTTCGTTAAGCTGCTCGACGTACTTAACGATATCCGAGATCTGCTCGCTAAACTTTTCGAGCTCTACCTCGGTTAGTTTAAGCCGCGATAACTCGGCAACTTTTTGGAGATCTTGCTTTTGCATGCGCTTAGAGTACTCAAAAAACAGGTTTGGTTCAATAAAAAATGGGTGCGCTCAAAGAGCAGCACCCGTCATGCTGGCTTTAGGCCAAGCGGTATCGACTGAATCGCCGGCAATTGCAGCTTTTCAAAGGCCTTCGCAAGACGAATCAGCCTAATGCGGTTAACCTCAGCAAGCGACACTGGCTCATCGAACATGCGCAGCTTAGCCAATTTTATTTTCTTACTTTTAAAACCCTTACTTACTGCCTTTACTAAGTCTGTTGATGTTCTGGCGCCAATGCTCTGACTAACGGTTTTACCTTGCAGGCAACACAAAATGGTTTCCGCTAAGCAGCCGTAGATCAACTTGTCACCACCCATCTGTAAGATCAGCTGAGCGGATGGATCGATCTCGCCATTCTTCAATTCATAAACGCCACCGTCGATCGCCAAAAACTCTCCCTTCTGAACAACTTCTCTTTCTAGATTTTTAGGCCTGCCCGCATCTACGACTAGTGACCCCGACTTAAAGCTGTTCGCACTCAAGCCCAACTCCTTTGCATGAGCCACCGAAGTTGCCAAAATAGAAACGTCGGCATGTTTTAAAGCTGCCTTGGTATCAAGCGTAGCAATTACCTGATCTTCTTTTAATCCGGCCTCGTTGATCAAAGCCCGACCTAAATTAACTAACGGCCCTTCTTTACGAGCCACGAGAATAACCTGCTTAAACTTTGGCGCAAGCATCATTGTAGTTGGTAAACCAACACCGCCAGTTGCTCCGACCACTACTAGAGTAGACTTTTTAGCAATGATTCCGATATTCCTTGCACCTCGAAGCGATCCAGCAAAAAGACTGGCGGCGGTACCAGCTGCCCCCGAAGTGGTTGCCAAAACGTTCTGTAAATCAAGCCATTTACCATTCGCCGTCACGACAGAATTAAATGCCCCCAAGCCAACATATCCCGCTCCCAAAAACTTAGCTAGCTTGGTTGCAGCCAAAATATACAGGCGAATCACCCTCTTTTTGGCCGGATCATGGTAGTCATGTGGCAAAAACGGAATTAAAATCAATGCGACCTGGCACCGAGCTTTTCCTGAGCGAGCATCGATTAGACCAACGATCTTTAGGCTGTTCTTGCGCAGAATTGCCCTGACAAAGTCGCCAACTTCACCTTTTTCTCGAAATGTTTTAGCAAACATCTCAATAAGACGATCCATCTTAGGATCACTAAAAACAAACTTGGCGTTATTGATCTCCAGAGGATGAATCAAAAAAACGCCGTTGACTGCATTGCAAGGTGGATCAAAACTACCTTTTCGATAGTCTATTCGACCCTTGGTTTCGTAAACTTCCAGTGCCACAAGGCACCTCCAAATTTGAATTTTAAGGTCCGAAAACCTGATCATAGGGTAGCAATTCCTAGTTTTTAGAACAATTTAGCTAATTAGATTGCGAAAATCTTGCTCGGAAATAACTTTAACGCCGAGCTTTTGCGCCTTGTCGTATTTAGAACCGGGATTATCGCCAACTATTACATAGCTGGTTTTGCTGCTTACCGAGCCGGTTGGCTTACCACCGTGCAGACGGATTAGCTCCTCGATCTTTTCCCGGGAGTAACTTTGAAGCGTACCGGTTACCACAAAGCTTTGGCCGGCCAAAACCTGCGAGGCTCGACGGACTTTTTTAATTTGAACACCGTTTTTTAAGAGCTTTTCAATCAGATCAAGATTTTTATTGGTACTAAGCCAATCATTAAGACTGTCGGCTACTACTTCGCCGACCCCTTCGATCTCCTGCAACTCTTCTAGATTAGTTTTAAGCAAATTGTCTAAAGTTTCGAACTGCTCGGCTAAATCATTGGCGGTTGTGGCGCCAATATGGCGGATTCCCAAAGCGGTTATAAACCGATTAAGCTCAATTTCCTTACTGGCATCAATCGCCTTAATTAGATTTTCGGCCGACTTGTCGGCGAAACGCTCCAGAGGCGCCAAATCCTCTTCGGTAAGAGTAAATAAATCAGCAACATCCTTGATCAAACCTTCCGAAGCTAGCTGCTCAAGGATCTGTGGTCCAAGGCCGTCGATTTCAAACCGGCCTCGGCCAACAAAGTGGCGCATATGTTCAGCAATCTGAGCCGGACACTGGCCATTGATACAATAGGTTACTGCCTCTCCCGGAGTACGGTGAACTTGCTCGCCGCAAACCGGACAGTTTTTAGGAAAGCTGAATTTTTTTTCGCTACCAGTTCGCAACTTAGCCAGCGGCTTAACGATCTCCGGAATGATATCGCCGGCCTTGCGGATAACCACAGTGTCGCCGACTCGAATATCTTTGCGGTTAATTTCATCCTCATTATGAAGTGAGGCCCGGGCAACGGTCGTGCCAGCAACCTGGACTGGCTCCAAATTGGCAATCGGCGTTAGAGCTCCCGTGCGCCCAACCTGAATCTCAATGTCCAAGAGCTTAGTCGCTACCTCTTCAGCCGGAAACTTGTAAGCGACGATCCCCCGTGGCGCCTTACCGACTACGCCCAAGCGTCGGTAACGGTCATTGTCATTGACAACGACAACAACACCATCAATTAAGTAAGGTAATTTCTCGCGGTCAGAGTATTTTTCGAAAAATTTTTGCACCCCGTCCAAATCAGCTACCGCTTCGGCTGGTGAAGTTTTAAAGCCGAGCGATTCCAGTAGAGCATGAACTAGCTTATGACTACCGACATAATCACCCTGGCGAGCCACTGAAAAGCCCATAAAGCTCAACTGGCGCTCAGCCGCTAACTTGGGATCAAGTTGACGCAATGAGCCCGCTGAGGCATTTCTGGGATTAGCCAAAAGCGGCAGCTCTTTTTTTGCCCGCTCCTTGTTAAGTTCGGCAAATCTTTTTTTAAGCATAAAGGCTTCGCCCCGCGGCTCAAAAACTCCAGCGAGGGCTTTGTTAATCGCCTGGTCGAGTTCGATTTTTTCGGAATCACTAAGATTTTGGCAAATTTTTTCGTAGGTCTCAGTAGCGATCGAAAGCCTTAGGGGAACAGTTTGGATGGTTTTAACCGAGTGGGTTACGTCCTCACCAATCCGCCCATCGCCTCGGGTAGAAGCTTGCTTTAAAAACCCGTCCTCATATTTAAGAGAAATAGAGAGGCCATCCATCTTTAGTTCCGCAAAATACTGTTCCCTATTCCCGGCGGCCTGGGGGACTACCTTGCTAATCCGCTCTTCCCATTTAGCCAACTCATGTTTACTAAAGACATCAGTCATCGAATGCATCGGCTCAGAGTGCGTTACCTTTTTTAACCCTTCGGCTGGCTGGCCGCCAACCCGTTGCGATGGACTATCGGGCGTAACTAAATCCGGATACTTCTCCTCCAAATCCTGCAATTCTTTTTGCAAACTATCCTTAACCCCATCCGAAACAATTGATTCGTCTAAAACATGGTAGTGATAGCGAATTCGATCAATCTCCGCCCGGAGCTTTTCAAGTCTCTTTTTTGCCTCACTCTTGGTCACTTAATCGTTCCAATCATTGCCCGGAGCTTTTTAATTCGGTCGGCAACAGGTGGATGAGTCGAAAAGATCGTTACGAACCATGATTGCTTTTCCTCTTTTTCCGTTAAAGGATTTTCAATATACAAATGATTGGTCGCACTCGAACGATGCTTAAGAGTATGAGGTGTTTTAGAGATTTTCTCTAAAGCTCTAGCTAAGCCTTCCGGATAACGAGTCAGTAATGAACCGGTTGCATCGGCCAAATACTCGCGCTTCCGCGAGACCGCCAGCTGAATAATCGTCGCTGCAATTGGCGCTAGGATCGCCGCTACAATAGCCACTAAGAGCATATATTGATTGCCACCGTTATTATCCCGACTTCTCCGGTTGCCACCCCACCAGAGGCTCCTCAAAAAGAAATCGGCCAGCAAACTAACCACACCTACCAAAACCACAACGATTGTCATCACCCGGATGTCGTAGTTGCCAATATGCGAGAGTTCGTGAGCTAAAACTCCTTCTAATTCAGTTTTATTGAGCTCCTTAAGAAGTCCAGTCGTAACAGCAATTGCTGCGTGTTCCGGGTCCCGACCGGTCGCAAAAGCATTTGGGGCCGGATCGTTAATTACGTAAACTTTTGGCTTAGGTAGCCCGGCTGTAATGCATAGATTCTCGATCTCGCGATGCAGAGTTAAGTAATCACCACGGCGAGGCACCTCTCGGGCTCGTGAAATTCCCAGCGCGATTTTGTCTGAATAGTAGTAGCTAGTAAAGGCTTGGATAATCGAAAAAAAGACCGCGATCGGTAAAATTATCTCTGAGTCAAGAGCGATCGAAAATACCCAACCCAAAGCAATTACCAAAACCAAAAAAGCGCCAATCAAAACTGCGCTCCGAATTTTATTTGAGGTTATCTCTTTATACATACTGCCATTTTAACCAAGTAGAGAGCTTTTATCTACTTAAAAAGCCCTCTAGGCGAGGGCTTTTTAAATCAGAAAAACCGACTTAGATATTAAGATTCTTATCGGCCCAGTCGCCAATTAAAGGCAGTGGTTTAGTTTTGCCACCAAAGGCATTAATAACACCCATGATAAATAAACCTAAGACAGCCAACCAACCGATAAATCCAACAATCCAGCCCAAAAATGGAATAACAAGAATAACGTTAACGGCAACCATCAGAATCAATAATCCCAAACCCTGCTTAATGTGGAATTTAACGTATGGCGAATCCTTTTTAGTTAAAAGGGGAATTAAAACCAACAATCCAAAGTAAGACAAGGCCGCCATAAACTTATTGTCTTCGACATCACTACCGCCCGCCTTAGCCCCAGAATCTGCCATCTTGGCATCTTTCATTTCGTCAGCCATTTTTCTCCTTATTTCTTTTTGCTTTTATTGACTTGCTTATACATAGCAGCAATTACGATCATTGAAAATACCATCGCTAGAATTCCGGCAAACTGGCCAAATAGTGGAATCCAACCAAAAACCCAGCCGATTACTAGATTAATCAGGAAGAGAATAAACAGAACTCCTAATACAGGCCCAAAGTTGTCCCGAACGATTTCGAACGAACGGGTCATCGCTCCAACCGAGTCAAGATCCTCAACTGCTACCAAGTAAAAAGAGAAGGTTAAGAAAATTCCCGCAATAATTCCCGGAATAACAAAGAAAATACTCCCAAGACCGATCAAAACTGCCGAAAACAAGCCTAAGAGAAAAAAGTTAAAGTAGCGGCTTAAGGCCATCTTAAACGGATTCCAAGCCGAAACTTTTTTATTTTCAGCTACCAGCTTAGCGGCATAGGCAATCGTACCGTTGATATAGGTAAAAAGAGAAAATAACACCAGGCCACCAACACTTAAAAGTAAAAATCCGGCTGCCCCGAATGATTGGAGCTGGGTATGGCGAACAGAATCCTGAAAGATCTCAAGAATAGCGCCACTGGCCACAGTGCCACCCAGAAGAAACGCGAACACAGAGCCACCCAAAATAATTGTTGCTGCCATATATATCAGGGAAACAAGGGCAATAAAGGAAAACCTTTTGGTAAACCAATCCCAACTCCACTGAAAAGTCTGCTCAATCTTCATTTTTACCCTCCTCCCCTTTTGGGTCTAGCTACTTTTTATCGTCGAAGCTAACCTTAACGTTCTCACGTTCTGAATCAGCAGCTTCAAAAAACTCTTTAGCTTTAAATCCTAGAGAATTACCAATCAAATTAGTTGGAAAAACCTGTAATTTAGTATTGAAATCCCGAACATTCCCATTGTAGAACCGGCGAGCGGCCTCAATTTTGTCTTCAGTATCGGTTAACTCACCCTGAAGTTGAGTAAAGTTTTGACTAGCCTTAAGCTCTGGATAATTCTCTGCTACTGCAAAAACACTCTTTAGGGCACTTGTAAGCATGCTTTCTTTGGCAGCCAAATCCTTAGGATTCCCACCCGATTCGGCTCCCATTGCTGCAGCCCTAGCCTTAGTTACTTCCTCAAAAACCTTTTTTTCGTGCTTAGCGTAACCCTTAACGGTTTCAACCAAATTAGGAATTAGATCGTAGCGGCGCTTGAGCTGGACATCGATATCACTCCACGCCTCATCAACCCTATTGCGAAGTGTGATCAGGCCGTTATAAGCAAAGATTACCCAAAGAACAATAACGCCAATAATGCCAAGTAAAATAAACATAAAATTCCTCTTAGATTCTGATTTGGTTAATCATAACTTAAAAAAATATCTTTTTCTAGAAGATTTACTGAATAATTCCCCGTGATTCGATAACGAACAACAACAAATCCCCAACCTTAGTACCTTGCTGATCGCTTTGGTCTTCCATAACTGCGGTTAACTTAAAGCCATTCCCATTTGATTCGTAACCGTAGTAGCGATCGGGCGACTGTGGATCTGCCGGCACTTCGTCTAGAAAAGCAGCTAGCTGGCGAGTGATTTCTGGAGCCTGGTCAAGTCGGACTAAGCCGTCAGTTTTAGGATAGCCAAAAGGCTGAGAACTAGCTGCAACGTTAGCTAAAGCAAGCGAGATTTCTCGTAGATCGGCTTTGCGTTTTGCATCCCGGCCGGTATTGCTTTCGGAAGGAGTAAAGCCGTTTTCTGCCAACCAGACCTCGAGAGTCTGACTGTCGACTTGAGCAACAGCCGGGGTTTGAATTTCACTGGAACTGCCCAAAGATGTAAACTCGACCTTTCCGCTTAGATCAGAACTTAGACCGCCAGCCGAAACCGGACCGGAAAATTCTATTGCGTACGGCTTGCCGTCCTTAGCTTCCAAGAAAGCAGTAATATTAATCGGATCTCCTAAGCTAAGTTTTGGGATCATAAGTTTAGTGAGTACCGAAAGCGGCACCTGTTCCTGATATCCCTTAGTTTTAACGCCGTCGAAAGTCTTGCCGCCATCACGCTTGCTAGCAATATTACCTTCGGCAATTGCCGTCAAAACCTCTGGCCAAGCAAACGGGCGTAAATCGATTAAGGCTACATCGCTGAGAGGTACCTTAGTCCAAATTTCCTCGCCAGGTTGATCAGGAATCCGTAAAAACAGATCTTGGCCAATATTTATCATTTCGAGCTGCACTCGGTCACCAGCTGCCAGTACCGGCCCAAATAACTCAGCCGCTTCCTGCGAGTTTCCGACCAACGACAACTCAGCCTGGACTCTCGTTCCAGCGGGAGATACATCTTGAGTAAAAAATCCCGACAGAGTTGACTGGCCTGACGCTGACGTAATAACCAACTCAGCCTTGCCCGATAATTGATACGTGCCCAAATTTAGAAGTGACTGTGAACTTTCGGCAAAGGCCTTAGTGCCATTATTAGGAAGGCCCCATAGTCCCTCAAGGCCAGTTGAAATAAAACCCGCCTCCGACAAAAAATAAAATCCTAAACCTGTTACCACCACTACAAGCGCAGCCAATGTTCCCTTTACCCAACCTGGCCAACCGGCTTTTGGACCGGGTAGATCTGGATGATTTGCCGGCTGGGGAATCTGCGGGGCAGCTGGAGGACTGATGACCGGAGACGTCGCATTAGATTGCTTCTGCGCTGGAGCTTGAACCGGCGGCAAAGGATTCTTAGTACTGAGTGGTAGAGACTTCTGTGATTGTGGCAACAAGCTTGCCCTAGGTTGGCTTTTGACTACAGGAATAGCCTGAGTCGATGACTCTTGCTCTTGTTGACCCAAGCCCCACGATGGATCAATATCAGCCACTGGTTATCCCTCCTAAAAAATTATTTAATTTTAGCCTCAGCCACAACTTTTACCTTAACGCGAACATCAACACCTTGGCCAAGGTCGATAATTGCCTCGTATTCGCCAATCGATTTAACTGGCTGCATCTTAACCCGCTTGCGTTCAAGCTCGAGCTTTTCGGCAACATCGCGGTCAGTAATCGCCCCAAATAAAGTCCCATTTGATGTAGCTTTGGCCTTGAGCTCAACCTCTTTGCCTGCCCAAGCTTTGGACGACTCGGCCATCTCTTTTTGGGCCTTTAGAGCATTTTCCCGATTTTGAGCCAGGCTGCCTTTAGCCTGTCTGGCCTTGGGATCATTAACAAGCATGGCTAAGTTATTAGGAAACAAAAAGTTCCTGGCATAGCCGTCTTTAACAACTTTTACATCCCCCGGCAAACCTAACTTAGGTACTGCGTCAATAAGTAGAACTTTCATAGCTCTCCCTTCAAAGTTATTTTATAGAGGCTTCAGCCAATAGGCAACCGAGCTCAAAACTACTTCAACAACAGTTCGACGGCCTTATTAAGCTGAGGGTCATTGTCGGCAGTAATTTCCTCATCAATGACAATATCTGGGGCAATGCCTTCGCCGTTAATCTCGCGCTCTTTCGGAGTAAGCCATTTGGCAACTGTTAGCCTGAGGGCTGAGCCGTCCTCAAGACTTTCAACCTCCTGAACCGATCCCTTACCAAAAGTTTGCGTACCGACTAAAGTGGCTTTACCTGTATCCTGCAAGGCTCCAGCTAGGATTTCCGACGCTGAGGCCGAACCACCGTTAACCAAAACAACGGTTGGAAAATCCTTAAGAATTGGTTCGTGATTTACCTTAAAGACCTCGCGCTCGCCGCCCTTGCGCTCCTCGATTACAACTGGACCTTTATCAATAAAGAAAGATGAAATTTCAATCGAAGTATCAAGGAAACCGCCGGGATTATTACGCAGATCTAGGATTAAGCCTTTAGCACCACTTTCCTTGATCTGGCCAACTACCTTCTCTAATTCAGTAGTTGTATCGTCAGAAAATTGGATTAGTTTTACATAGGCCAAGCCGTCATCGCGCTGCTCATATCGAAGGGATTCGATTTCGATTGTATCCCTGGTAATAGTAAAGTCTTGCGGCTCATCAAAGCCTTCCCGAAAAACGCCCAGCACTACTTGACTACCCTTTGGTCCGCGAATCGCATTAATCAACTCGCCAAATTTAAACTCAGTCGCCTCTTTACCATCAACGCTAACAATTACATCCTGAGCCTTAAGCCCGGCCTGTTCGGCGGGCGAGCCGGCTAAAGGCGCAACAACCAAAAACAGGTCACCCTCCTGGGTCAACTCCGCGCCAATGCCGCTAAACTCACCGTTGATATCCTCAAAAAACCGTTCAGCCTCATTCGGCGAAAGAAACAAGCTAAAGCGGTCACCAAGAGCGGCTACCGAACCGCGAATCGCCCCATAAACCAGCTCTTGCTGGTCAATTTCTTTGGGATATTTGCTCATAATCTTAGAATAAGCATCCCAATAAAGACCAAAATCAACGTCACGCGGCTTGCCAAAAGTGGTATTGATTAACTCGCCAACAGGGCCAAAGAAAGGCGTCTTACTCCCTATTAGTTCCGGATTATCCTGAAGAACCTTAATCGATACCAAGGCCCCAAGCGAAAAGCTAATTAAAATAATAAAAAGAGTTCTAAAAAATTTAAACATATTAGTTCGAAGCAGAAATTATTCCGCCACCTAAAATTTTTGTACCTATAGAAAATACCACGGATTGGCCAGGAGCGACAGCGATCTGGGGAGTATCAAACTGTACTCTAATTTCCCCCGTCCGAGTAAGTTCTTTAATAACGCATTTTTGAGGCTCTTGACCATGGCGGATGCGCGCCTCAAGCTGGTCACCGACCCCTAAATCTTCCAATAAATTAAGATTACCAGCGGTTAATCCGGCTGATTCTGGCGGTTGCTCACCTACAACTAAGATGTTTTCTTTAAAGCTTTTGTCGACGACATAAAACTTTTTGGCTTGGCCGCCGAAAATCCCTAAGCCATCCCGTTGACCCAAGGTATAAAGATTAACTCCTTGATGTCGGCCAACATGATTGCCGTCAATGTCCACAACTATACCGGGCTTGGTTTTTAGCCTACTCGCCAAATAACTTCTAAGTTTAAGCGGCCCTAAAAAACAAATGCCCTGACTATCCTTTTTAGTCGCCACTATCAAACCTCTTTTAAGAGCTTCGTTCCTAACTTGAGATTTAGTTAACTCACCGAGAGGGAAAAAGATTCTTTTTAATTGATCTGCCTTTAAGGTCCACAAGAAATAAGTTTGATCTTTCTTGGTATCGAGAGCGCGATGCAGCTCTGTATTGTGCATTGCTTGATGCTTAGTCGCTAGCAATTTAATCCTTGCATAATGACCGGTCGCGACCGCATCAAAACCCAGCTCCTCGGCCAAGTCCAGCATTAGGCCAAACTTCATTTCCCGATTACACAAGATATCCGGATTAGGCGTCAGCCCAGCAGCGTACTCCCGTTCTAAAACCTTGGTCACCTTGGCCTGATAGGCCTCACGGACATCAATTACGCTAAAAGGAATATCGAGCTGAGCAGCTACTCGAGAAGCATCGGCTACATCATCCTGCCAAGGACAGTTAGACTTTAAGGCCTCGTCAGCCGTTAGTGGATCCCAAGCACGCAAGTAAACGGCCACTACCTCATAGCCTTGCTCCTTCAGGAGTGCCGCCGAGACCGCCGAATCGACCCCGCCACTCAAACCAACTAAAACCTTTTTCATAACGGGTAATTATAGATAAATTCAATACAAATCTCAAAGGTACAACCCGATTTAAGCTGCATTTTGACCAATTAATTTCTAGCGAACAACTAACAGATCAGGATTAAGTTCTTTTTTAAAAAACAAATTATACTTAGTCTATGAATTTTCTAAAATCTATTGCCCTTAGTATCTCAACCTTATCCTTTTGGACCTTCTGCCTCTTCATCTTTTCGCCTTTGCATTGGCTTATCTTTAAATTAGTCCACGCCAATGATCTAATTAAAACTGCTTATAACCTCGATTGGTCGGTTTTCAAATTCTTTTTCGGGCTTAGCAATTTAAGTCAGTTAACGACTTTGGAGGTCGACCATATGCAAGATGTTCGGACAATTGTCTGGTTATTAGGCCTGCTCTCAGCGGGTCTGATCTGGTTTGTCAAAAATCAAACCCGGCAAATTGCCACCTACTCGGCTTGGCTGATTGCCGTCGTCGGCCTTGTCTCGGCAACATCTTTTACCGCTAGCTTTACGACCCTACACAAAATCGTCTTTACCAACGACAGCTGGCTACTTGATCCCAGTCAACATCTTTTAATCCAAGTCTACCCGGAAAACTTTTTTGCTTGGAGCTGGTTAATTATTTTACTTTTAAGCCTGATCTCGGCACTTGCGCTTTCCAGGCGATAACTCAACACTTACCACTTACTACTGTCTACTTACTATTTACCTATATACTTAAAATATGAACTTTATCGATGTCATTATCGTCTTTTTTATCCTGTTAGCCATTTTTGACGGTTGGCGGGCTGGATTTTATATTACGATTCTCGACTCGATCGCCTTTGTAATTAGTATTACCGCCGCCTACTTTGGCTTTACTTTCTTTGGTGATGTCTTTGGCTGGTTATTCGGCCTATCGGCTGGCTTACAACCCTTTGTTGGTTTTATCTTCGTCTTTATTATTTTAAATACAATTTTAAGAATCGGCGCCAAGCGATTAGTTAATCACTACTCTAAAAAACAGTACTTTAATGATTCTTCTCGAGCCGGGGGCATCATTATCAATCTAGTTAAGCAGTTGGCCAGCCTAGCCCTAATCATCAATCTTCTCTTGTTTCTCCCTGCCCTGCCTTTTGTGCGAACTGGGATTCTTAACTCGCGCCTGTCTCCGCTTTTAGTTACCAGCAATCCCCGGCTCGAACAGGCTTTTGCTCAAATTATCGAGCCGGCAATCTACGAAAGCCAACAGTTTATAACCACAACCGAAATCGATGATGATCCGGTCGAGCTCGACGTCCCAGTTGTCGAGCTCAAAATCGACTATGCGGCAGAGCTGACAATGGTTAAGCTAGTCAATCGCGAACGAGCTAAAGTTGGCCTTGAGCCACTAATCTGGCGCGAGGACCTGGCCGAAGTTGGACGCCTTCATAGTATGGACATGTGGCGGCGCCATTACTTTGCCCATATCAACCCCGACGGCGCCGACCCCTTCGACCGAATCCGCCAAGCTGGCATTAAATACCTAGTCGCCGGCGAAAACCTGGCGGTCGCTCCCTCGACCACCATCGCTCACCAAGGCCTAATGGACTCACCCGGCCATCGGGATAACATTTTAGCCGAAGATTTCGGCCATATTGGCATCGGCGTCGTAAGAAACGGCCTCTATGGCGCCACCTATACACAAATATTCACCGAGTAATTAATAAAAAAGCGGTAATTTAAGCGGTTTTTGGTTTTTAACTCCACCAGCATAAACTTTGACCTGGGGCGGATTAAGGTTGATTATTACCGCCGCCAAGGTCCGATTGGCATCATTGTCGCCCGGATAAATACACCATGGGGCGTTTTTGCGATCACCTAATATTCTCTTTAGGTTTTTAATTTCTACCGGCGGTTTAAGTAATTGTTTTAACCTTTTAAGACGCAGACGCGACGACTTACCCGAGTGGCTTTTACGGGTTTTAAAATTAGCATGGATATAGTGGTTAGTATGGAATGCCAACTCGCTAACTGGCACTACGCTTACCTTGTCGATGGCCGTTTCGACCGAAACGATCTGTTTGTCGACCGTTGAGCCAATAAAATAATGAAACCCGCTCGCATCGTACGCCGACTCCAAAAGCCTGACGGCCTCACCAACCGACTGGCATTCCGAAACGGCCCGAGCAACAAAGTGCCTTGGTACCTGATTGAGTTTGATTTTAGCCGGCAATAAATCATTAATCGTAAAAAACAAGCCGTGATTATTCCAGCCAAAGGCATTGCCCGGCAACTCACCCAAATACGTTAGTGCCGTAACATTAGCCTGATCGGTTTTAAATTCAATTAAGGCAATATCATTAAGCGAGTGCGCCTGGTCACCATCTTCGTTATGGGCCAAAGCCAAATCAGTATTATTTTTAACTGCAATCGAGCTGCAGCCACGAAACTGACCACGAATCTCAGGACAGTTATAAACAAAGACATTTAAAAAAGTCATTTCCGCGCCCTCCGCAATCCCGCGGATTTCTTCGATATATTGAGGAAAATACTTCTCCGTTAACGCCAGGGCATGCCGAATCAACCGGCCGCGCTCGGCCAAAATCTGATCCGGATCGATCGCCAGTACATTGCGCCTAATATCGGTTGCAAAGGCCTGACCGTATTGTCGCCCGAGCTCCCGAGGACTTCCTTTAATGCTAAGGCGTCTTAATCTTGCCATTGCGTCATCCTACACCCGAAAGCCTTCCTTTGCCTAGCCTAGCGATTGAATCATGGACTAAAAACTGCTAGAGTGATGGTTCTTTTTGATTAAGTCAAAGAGAAAATTTAACAGATCGGATGCCTCGAGTTGAAGAAATCGCAGAACTCTATAGAAAGAATCCTACCCGTCTACATCGCTATTCTATTAATATTTGTACTGGCTGCTACAGTTAGTCCTTATCGGCGGACTGGCTACCAGCTCAAGGATTCTCTCATCGTACTAGACAATACTGTCTGGGCGGCGAGTGTCCAGCATTTAAAGAACATCGACATCTTACTCCTCCAGCCCGGACAAGGAGAAGTCAGGCAATTCTCGATTGTCCGACCGACGGTTATCGTTTTTACCGATTCGGACGGTAAGATTACCAAGACAATACACTTTGGAGGCGAAAAATGAGAATCCTCGCTGCTATCGCCGGATTCGCGTCAGTGTTTATTTTACTGGCTTACCCGAATAAAAAACGGTATGCCAAAATCCAATCCATTCTCGGCGAACGAGAACAAGTCGCGTGGCAACTCAACGCCGCCGAGCTAAAACTCGTCATCCTCGAGAAGAAAGGCGAAAAAATACAAATAACCATCGCCAAGCGACACGAGATAACCAGAAAAATTTTGTCACCTCACTCCTGCGAGGTAGACAGTATGATCTTAGAACTATTAACCGGGGAGCCAGAGAGCTACGCCCGGTAGCCTCCTCAACAGGGGGGGCTTTTTTTATTTCCTGACTACCGATTGTTCGAGCTTTTCCTCGAGTTTCGACTCCAGCTTCTCCTCGAGACTCTTATCAATAACTGATTTAAGTTGTTCTAAAATGTTATTACAACTTAAAGAATGCCTGGGCCGTTTGAGTAGTCGTCTCTGCAACTTCTTCCACGGAGATTTTTTTGATCGTTGCTAATTGCTCGGCAACCAATTTAACATTAGCCGGTTCATTGGTTCGGCCACGCGAACCAAGGTGACTATCGTTAGTTTTAACGATTTTCGGCGGCAGATACGGACTATCCGTCTCCACCATGAGGCGATCGAGCGGTAGTTTAGCTACCACCTCTCGCAACCAATTGTAGCCGTCGTAGGTTATTAACGCGGTTAAGCTAATGAGCCAGCCAGCATCTAAAATCTTTTTTGCCACCTCATAGTCGGCCTCAAAACTATGGACAACACCCCGACTACCAGGAAAATCTTTAATTACCCCAACAACCTCATCGTAAGCCTTGCGGCCATGAACGATCGCCGGTAAATCCAGTTCGATTGCCAATAAAAGCTGGCGCACAAAAGCCTCGCGCTGGACCGCTCCTGTTCCCGCCGAATCGTGATGATGATAGTCGATCCCAACCTCACCAATTGCCACCACCCGATCGCTACCTTGGGCTAATTTACGAATATCAATAATCGCCTGGTCGAGGTCATGGTCGGTCATTAAAACGTCGTGCGGATGAATCCCAATGGCAGCGTAAATTTGCTCGTATTTTTCGGCTAAAGTAATGGCCCGATGCGAGCTTTCTAAATCCACACCAGGAACTATTATTTTTTCTACGCCGTTCGCCTGAGCATTTTTGATCGTTTGTTCAATCGGCAGAGAAAAATTTTGATCGTTAAGATGGGTGTGGGTATCGATTAGCCTCATGATTAAAAATCTACTGCCGCGGAAACAACGACTCGGCCTTGCCTGTCTCAAGCTGATGCACAATCTTTGCCGAAGTTTCTGGCAAGTAGACCTTAAGGCCAGCCGCGATTTTCTCGAGCTGACCAAAGGCCCTGCCCAAAACCTGCTCGAGCTGCTCCCTGTTTTCTGTATCCTTAATCAGTTTCCAGGGCTCGGCTACCTCCAGATCTTTATTGGCCTCGCGTACCACGTCCCAAATAAGTTTTAAGCCCTTGTCGAACTCCAAATTTTCAATCGCCTGCTCAACCTCGGTAAAACTTGTTGGCTTAGTCGCTAGTTTTAACTCCGCCCGATTAAGCATTGTGACCGTTCGATTTAAAAGGTTACCCAAGCCGTTAGCCAAATCGGCCTCGTAAATTTCGGCAAACCGACTCGCCGCCAAATCGCCATCATTGCCAAATGGCACCGCTGATAAAAGAAAATAACGGGTCGCATCAGATCCGTATTCCTCAACCAGCTCGGCCGGATCAATTACGTTGCCTAAAGTTTTACTCATTTTCTGCCCGTCGATCGTAAAAAAGCCGTGGGCAAAAATCGTTTTTGGCAAAGTTCGCTCATTGGCCAAGAGAAGAGCCGGCCAAATCGCGGCATGAAACCATAAAATATCTTTAGCCATTAACTGGACATCGGGTGGCCACAAACTAGGCAGTGACTCGATCTCGAGAGCTGAGGCATAATTTAAAAGCGCCTCCACCCAAACATACATTGTATGAGAATCATCCCAGGGTACTGGCACACCCCACTCTAAACCTGGCCGAGAAATTGAAAGATCGTGCAAGTCGCCACCTAAGCGAGCCAAGACCTCATTACGCCGGGCTTCTGGCCTCACTTCTAACTCGCCAGATTCAATCAGCTCCTTAATTCGAGGAGCAAATTCCGTAAATTTAAAAAAGTAGTTTTCTTCTTGGCGTTTTTCAGGAGTAAGGTTGGGGTGATGCGGACACTTGCCGTCAACTAAGTCGCTCTCGGCGATATAAGCCTCGTCACCAACGCAATAGATGCCTTCGTATTCACCCTTATAAATATAACCCCGGGCCTTAAGCTCGGCTAAAAACTCCTGAGCAAACTTGATATGGCCACGCTTAGTGGTGCGCATAAAAATATCATTGCTGACATTTAAAGCCGCAAACCTCTCCTGAAAAGCCGGCATTAATGAGTCGACAAATTGATCCGGCTGTTGTCCAGACCGCTCGGCTGCTTCGGCAATCTTTTGACCGTGCTCATCAGTTCCAGTCAAGAAAAAGACATTGTCTTTGCCTAATTTCTCCCGCCAATAGCGAGCTAAGACATCAGCCGCAACCGTCGTATAAGCATGACCAACATGCGGCTTGTCGTTAGCGTAGTAAATTGGCGTAGTGATATAGAATTTCGATTGAGGCATTAGATCCTAGGCAGTAGGCATTAGTTTTTTATTTAATGCCCATAGCATTTTTTGTACTTCAGTTACATAGTTTAGGCTTTTTTTAATTTCAATGCCAGGAAAGATTCTCTCGACGATTTAGAGCTGCGTTTCTAGTTCGGCCGATGAAGCGTCGTCAATGTTGATAAATCTCACATAATCACCCAAAGATTTGCGCTTATATCCTTCGGCAATATTAGAAGGAATCGAGACAGCGCATCGTCTCATTTGGGCAACTAAACCGAATTTCTCTACCTCTGGCAACGAGTTGGTTATCTTATAAAATTTCCTCAACGAGCTCCATGCTGCGCTGCCAAGCAATCAAATCCTGATACGATTTTACTACCACTTCTATTGCCTAATGCCTAATGACTGTGCTATTGCCTGCTCACTATTCCCTCATCTAATATTCCACATAAAAACCAGTGTAGCGCTTAATTTCGGACTCTCGGACGTCCTTGGATTTGATTTCTGCCCCTTCGAGCAGACCTTGGCCAACCGAATCAACGAACGCATCAACGTCAGCAACCGGCCCCTCGACCTCGATCGAAACGGATCGGTCGGTATTATTGCGCACCCAACCGCCCAGGCCACGCCGATTGGCCTCTCGCTGGGCCCAATTGCGTAAGCCAACCCCAATTACCTTGCCGGTTAACGTAATTTGAACTGCTTTATCTAATTGAGTCATAAGCCCATCCTAAACTTTGTCGAGCCAAGAAACAACTTTGAGCTCAAGTCTAAGACAATCTTAGTTTAGCTTTATAAGTAGCGTAAATTCGCCCTTCGGCGCTTTAAAGTGCGCCAATGCTTCCGAAACTTTTCCGTACCAGATCTCTTCGAACTTTTTTGTCAGCTCGCGGCCGATTACCATTTCCTTATCGCCTAAATATTCTAAAATGTCAGTCAGCGTCCGCTCCATTCTTTCGGGTGATTCGTAAACTACCGCCGAACTGGCGCCATATTTGCCAGCAATTTTGCTTAATTTTTCGAAAGTCGTTACCCGGCCTTTCTTTTTTGGCAAAAAACCATAAAAAATTACCGGCTGGACAGCAAAATTGGCCACCGAGATAATACTCGCCAAAGCCGACGGGCCAGGAATAGGAACAACCTTAATGTTTCTTTTAATGCATTCGTTAATCAAACTATTGCCCGGATCAGAAATTTGCGGCGTACCGGCCTCGGAAACCAACGCTGCTTCGACTCCCTGAGCGATTTGGTCAACTATGTTAAGTAATCTGATTCCCTGAATACTGTCATCAAGCCTTAAGATCTGAGCTTCGATCCGCCGGTTTGGATAAAGGCCGATCAGCTTTTTAGTAGTCCGAGTATCCTCAGCCAAAATCAAGCTTACCTGCTCTAGGGTCGACAGGGCCCGATCAGAGATATCGCCAAGATTGCCAATCGGTGTAGCCACCACATAAAGCTTAGACATTCTGGCCTCCGCGTTCCTTAACAACTTTTAAAAGATCCAGCCAGTTTTTAAGGGTTAAGTCTTCGGCCCGCAATTGCGGATTAACTCCCGCTGCAATGAGCAAGTCTTTAGCTTGATTACTCGACAAGCGCAAACTGCCAGCCAATGAGTTATGAAGCTGACGGCGCTTATTGGCAAAACCGGCCTTAAGCAAGGTCAGCAATGCCAATGGATCCACCTGAGGCTTGGTTAGCTTAATATCAACAATGGCGCTTTTTACCTCGGGTGCCGGAAAAAACGCCTCGGGCTCGATAGTGGCAATGTACTCAATCTGGCCGAATAACTCTAAAAGCACCGTGAGAATACCGCGCTCCCGATTGCCGGGTTTTGCCACCAGGCGCTCAGCCATTTCTTTTTGGACAATTAGCGTCATCTGTTGGGGCAAAGGCGATGAGCTGCCGCTCCTCCCTCGATAATCCCCGAGTAGAAACTTGGTAATCACCGGCGAAGTAATATTAAAAGGCAAATTCGCTACTATCTGGTACGGCTCGTCAAGCAAGTCACTAATAGGTAGTTCTAAAATGTCTTTAATGACCACCTTAACGTTTTTCTTGTTCGAAAAAATCGCCCGCAGAGCTTCGGCCAATTGACGGTCTTTTTCGACCGCCAATACCAAACCCTCAGGAACAGCATCGGCTAAATCCTTAGTGATAATTCCTTTACCCGGACCGATTTCTAAAACTCGCGCCGACGGCGCGAGTTGAGCAGTTTTGACTAAGGTATTTACCATCACTGGATCAACTAAAAAATGTTGCCCTAAAGACTTTTTGGCAACACCTCTCCTCAGATTGGGTTTTGGACGCCCTTTCTGGGTTTTCATAGTATTAAATTAACAAAAAAATCATTAAAAAGCGATGAAAATCCTTGAAAAGAAGCCCGCTAAAACCTATAATCGCTGTCACCAAGGTTTACCTGGCCTTGGTTTAACAATACTAGGAGGAAAATGAATGCTCGATGGAATCCTGTCCGTTCCAATCAAAGAATGGACGCCTAGCTTAAGATGCCTCAAAGAACGAGAAGACGACGACCTATCCAACTACAATATAAAGGGCGTTAATTATCTACGCCAAACCCTATTCGCGAATATCTGTGTTACGGAACTTGCCAATCCGGAGGTCAGGCTAACCGCCTTAAAGTGTAAGCGCAAATTTTTGCACGAACTATTGCGACGAACTTTTCCGCATAAAGAGATTCGGGATAATACTACCTGGCTATACGCCGGCAGCGGGCTCGATCTTTACTCACCACTCTTTTTGGGTGGTAAAAAAATCGTTATGATAGATCCCCTCTTTAGGAGTGACTCAGCCATCAGAAAACTAAAGGATTTAGCCGGCCGAGTAATCTTACTCGATGCCAAAATCCGTGGCATCGAACCAGAAGTCTCCATCATCGACGAAAACGAACTCTGTTTCGAACTCGATCTCGGAGAAGGCCCAGTTGAAATTTCGATCAGGTGGTCAAGTTCGAAGCTCGAAAACTACCAAGCTCCAAAAAAAGAAAGGCTTGGGGTAATCATGGGTCTAATTCAACCCGAACTTCAGCTCGACAAAGCGCTAGCAATGGCACACTTGGAACCCGGTGGCTACGTTATCTGCGACTGGCCCCTCCGCTCCAGGTACGAAGGCGAACCACCTCGCGAGGCCCCCATCAATAAACATGCCCTTAGAGAAAGACGGAAACAGTTCAAAAAAATATATGACCGTCTGGGTTTCAGTTACATTGTCATTGGCCAAGACGGACAGATCCTAAAAAAGAAAAAAGTGTCTTAGGACAATTTTTTATACTTATACCTCCTTTAAACGGGAGGTTTTTTATTCGTAAACCTTTTCCAGCCTTACATCGATTCGACCAGCGCCGAGCGGAGCAATGGCGGCAAATGAGTCGGTATCCAAATCGATAATCGCCGAACCGTAAATGCCACGGTCATTAATAGTTACAATCGTTGATTTGCCATTACTTAAATTAACCACTCTGACTTTAGTTCCAAAAGGCAAAGTATTATGTGCCGCCCCGCCAGATTTCCAGGAGTACCATGTCGCCTCGCCTGAACCGTAAGTCAAAACCTTTGTTCCAATAAGTGTAATCTCGGCCTGAGACTCAACCGTCACTTCGTTTGAAACCAGCTGGCGTTCAACCTCAACCCCGTTTTCATAGCGGACAGCATACTTTTTAGTCCGTTCACCGTTTTTACCGGTTTGCTCAAGCTGAGTTATACCTTTTTCGAGGGTCGAATCATTCTTTTTAATCACTTCATAATCAATAGCTTCGGTCTCTATCTCTTCGGTTACGCCGACTCGGGTAATCACAATCTCCAAATCCTGTCCAAGTGGAGTCGAAAACTCTCGATTGACCACATCGTCATCGTCGACATCAATTCCAGCTTCGGCCAAGAACTCACCGACCGTTGCCTGCCAAGTCCGATACTCAGTTTCCTTACCAGCATCAACTACTTTAATCGGCGTCGCTCGCACAATTTCGATCTTACTGCCGATCCCTAGACTTGGATCGGGTACCGCCGACCACTGGTCTTCGGCATAAACTTCAACTCCCAGGCTATCTAGCTGATCTTCAAGGGTAAAGAGACCAGTCGGAGCAATGTGGCTTTCAACTAAATGATCAACGCCTTTAACTTGATCTACCGATAAACCAGCAATATTGCCATAAGTTTGAGCTGATGCCGGCTGACTGGCTTTGTCGATCCGCAACTTTACCAAAAGGCCAATTAAAATCGCCATCGCAATCAAGCCGAAAACAACTATACCCTTAGCTGAAAACATTTCCTCTCCCGTTGACTAAATCTAACATATCATATAAGCTTACCGGTCTTTATAAGAAGGCCTTTAAAAATTGACGAGGCAACTGCCCCGTGTTTTGATTAATCTATGAATTTTCAACGCGGTGGCTTCGCTGGGCGAACACGTCGCCGCACGACTTCTTTTGCCAAAATTTCCAATCTTTTACAGTCCACCGCAAGCAGACGAAAAAGAGGGCACGGATTGGATTATCGGTCTCGATGACAACAACCCGCCACAAAACTTTTTACGTCTGCAAGTAAAAGTTTTTAAGTTTTCAGGGCCAAGCCTGCGCTACCTTCCCCTTGAAAGTAATACTGATCAGCAGCGAATTCTGAAATTTGCTGAAACAAATGATCAAAACATGCGAGCATCTATTCACAACCTCAAAAATTCAACAAAGCCAACTGAAAAAGCTGGCGTTTTAGCCCTTAATCGAGTCGCCTTTATAGAAGAAAATGGTGACTTCGACCCAATTCTAGGCATTCCCAACAACACCCGCTTGAGCGGCGATCTAATCGCCGACATCGAACAGCAACTGTACAGATAAGGAGAGATATCGATGGACGAACTACAAAAATTCAATCCCAGCCAGATAAGCGACGGTCAAGTAAAAATACCTGCCGTTGACTGCGCTCAATGCGAACAATTTTATAAAAAAATTTTAGGTGGCAATAAACTCAACTCGGACGAAGCGACCGAGCTAGTTAATCACCTTCTAACCTGCCAGGACTGTATGGATAAAATTGATCCAGTCTTGGAAAAACTAGAAAACAATAAACCGCACTAAGTGCGGTTTTTTAATATCCAGACCTTGAATATTTAATAATTTTTTGCTAAAGTTCTTGGTTCGCTACGGCGAAAATAAACCTGGATTGGACATTAAAATGCAAGAAACAAAAGATGTCGTCGGTCGATGGGCCGAGCGCTACCAAACCCAATGGCCGGCACTTAGAGAACTTTGCGCAAAGACTCTGGAGAGAAACTATCTAGATCTCTCTCCGGAAGAACTTTTGAGGATGTACGCCTATGGCAGCGTCCTCGATAACAACTTTACCAGCATCAATCACCGGGCCTTAAAATCGGTTCTTGATAACGTTAACCGGCTTCTCGCTCACGTTGATCAAGAATTGGATGAAAAGCACAGCGACAAACTTGGTGAACCCCTCTACGAAGTATTGGCCAAGGTCGCCTTAATTGATCTGGGCTGGCTTAGGCGCCAGATCCAACTGGAGGTTTTTGTAAGTCGATACTGTCACTCGCCAGCTTTCTCCAGGGAAAAGGTTGACGCCGGAGAGCTTTGGCATGCAGCCTCCTCCTACTACATCATCCATCCCGAAATGATGATGAGACAAATCTCAGTCACTCTCCCGTTCAAACCCTCCAAAGAGCGGCCGCTAGAGGATATTGCAATCGTAAGCATTCTGGAACGGGGTTGGGGCAAAAGGGTTATCGAGACTACCCCGGACCTCGAAGAAAGGATTGACGAGATTCTTGATCTCCGATTCTTTCATTCCATCGACCTCCTCGAACGACTCAAAACAACCTTAATGGTCTTGGTAATCGACCGTGGCCTCGAGGTAACTTATGACGAGGAAACCGGCGAAGAACGCTGGAGTCTTAGAAATGGAGTTTAGTTAACCAAACAAGCCCCAACAAGGGGCTTTTTTAATTGACAGACCTTGATCAACCCATCTGTTTAAGTTAAGCTTCTCGGTTCGCTTATGCGGATAAACTTTAAGATAGGACCTTAAAATATGCTCGATGTGCTCGCCATGGAATTAGAGCAGGATCTCCAAACCACCTGCCAGGATACTATTGAGCTGCTTAAATCAAGAGAGTTTAGCGATACCGACCTAACTTACGCCCTGGCCAACCTGGCGATCGCCGACACAAACCTTATTGTCTGCGATTTTTATTGGAAAAGAGTCCGCACTAACCTCGAGAGAAACCACGAGCGCTATCAAGCTTCCAAAAGAAACGGTGAGGAACTGTTGGCGCTACTGGCGCAAGTTGCCTTAATCGATCTAGCTTGGATCCGCTCCCAGCTTCATTACTTGCGTTTTGCAGAGGAGTATTGGCAGCTTTACCGAGAGTGGACGCCACCGGGCCTGCAATGGATTGAGATGCCGAATTACTGCTTGGTGAATCCCGGATTATTTACCGGGTTTAAAATTGACCGCTCCCTAGTTTTTGAACAGTCAATCGAAAACATGGAAGATCAGCTCCTAGCTCTTGCGCGACTCAGCATTCTCGAACCAAGTTGGGGACTAAAGATGATCAACCGAAATCCTCAACTCAAACATCGCGTAGTTCAAGAATTAAGCCGATTAATCCTCTGCCAGGATTGTCCGCTTGTAAAACTACGGTGCATCGTCAATGCACTACTAATTACCGATCGACTAACGATCAAGGAAGGAAGATGGCAGCTTGAAAGAAAAAACTGATTTACTGAAAAACCTAGGACCCCACCTACTAGTCGACTTTCGCTTTGAGCGACTAGAGACACTGGAAAAGATTATTAAAATAACAAGCCTAGGATGCGCCCTGGCCGACGCGGAATTCTATACACCAGAGGAATTCTGCGAAGCCTATGACCGAGTAAAAACCAAGCATTTTGCCGACCCGATCGACCGCCTCTTGGCCTGTGATTGGTTCGATTATTTCGCCAAAATTGTTTTTCCTGACCAGGCCGACCAACTGATTCGGCAATACCACCGGCTCGAAAAAGTCGACTGGAAGCCAAACTGGCACGGCTAAACAGGACCCGCAAGGGTCCTTTTCTAATTGACTCCGCAGCAAAAAAACCTTATAATTACCAGTTCTTTTAGAATAAAAACAAGATTGGACCAGATAAAGAATGGACAGTGCGCGCTGGATGGGCGAAGTCAAAGATCGACTCCGCAGCCTCAAAGAACTTATTCCGGCTGACAAGGGGTTACCCTATATCCCATACGATCTAAAAATCATTTGGGATCTGGGTATTTACTTGGCAGATTATTTACCCGACCTACAAACGCCTCTGGAGTTCGTATCGGCCTACAAAACAGCGATCATCAGGATACTCACCAGAGATGAATCGCAATGCGCAATTCCCAAATCCCTTCTTGAACTACCACCAATCGGAGTTCGACTTCTAAATGACCAGTTTTACCGTATCGTCAAAGTCGTTCTACCGGATCATGCCAAAGAACTTAACCAGCTCTTCTCGAAATAATTCAAAGGACCCGTAAGGGTCCTTTTAAAATACAAAAAGACCCACGTTGGAAAGGTCTTAAAACAAATTATTATTGACCTACCGAGTGAGTCTAGTTGCCGTCGGAGCTGGGCCAAAGATCGTAAGCTCCTTCCGCGGGTAACCCCAAGGAAAGATGATCCCGGACACCTACTCTGTTACTCCACGTTAGTTAAGGGAGTGACATTGGTAGTAGTACCTGCCGCTCAGGTCGGGCGACGCTTTGGTACCAAAATGACCTACAAGGTTTTGTAAGTCACAGCTGGCACCCAAACCCCTCCGCTGTGCGTTTGTCCGCTAGTTGCCGGACTGCCCGTTTGTTAATTTTCAAGATTAAATTATTTTAACTTAAAAGTTATCCACTGTCAAGCGCTGCGTATTTGATT
>JAGQLE010000019.1 GCA_020429585.1 Candidatus Berkelbacteria bacterium | reverse complement strand
TGAAGGCGAAGTAACGGCAGCTCAAAACTTAACCAAGGCAGCTAAAACTTTAGGCGAGGCTCCTGGGGCACTTCATTTAAGGACCTTGAATACTCTTAATGACCTTAGTTCTGATCAGTCGAATACAGTTATCTTTGCAGTGCCACTGGAAATAGTTAGGGCTTTTGAAACTTTTAGTAAGAACTTTGGCGATAAATAATAGCTTATTCGAAACTGCCCTCTAGGACATGGGTTTCAGGCACTCCATCAAGACCATTTGCTTCAGTTTCCTCAGTTACGACAACTTGAGTATAGCTTGGGTAATTAGCTTGGGAGCTAAAATTTAGTTCCCAAAGGTCATCAAGCTTAGTTAATGGGCCGGTAGACAAAATATTACTGCCATCAACCAACCAGCCTTCGTAGAATTTTCCTGACGGAGGATCGTTAAGTTGCGCCTTGATCGTATGCTCGAAGGTTGAGCCGCTAAATCTTCGGGTTGCGGTACCTGTTGAGCCTTCGTATCCAGATTGCGCCGTTAATTCGATCTCAGCTAATTCAATAATTAATTGCTGGTTAGCATTAAATTGCTCAACTGTTGTAAATTCTGGATTGTTGGCAGTAGTTTGATCTTGATTGGCATTAGAATCTTGCTTTGATCGAAAAATAATTACACCACCGATCCCTAAAATGACAATAATTAATATCCAGACTAAGGTTTTCATATTAGCCTCCTATAGCTATATTCTAGCATAGGCAAACAAAGGTCTGTCTGCCCCTGTAGTTCAATGGATAGAACAATGGCGTCCTAAGCCGGAGATGTAGGTTCGATTCCTACCGGGGGTACCACTAATCAGTTTGCTTCTTTCTTAGCTCAATAACCTGTCTTACTAGGTTTTCTGGCAATGGTTTCGTTAAGGGGAGTTGAACCGAACCCTTACCATGTTTGTATTTGGAAAATTCTTTGGCAAGAGCCTGGTGCCCTTGAGATGTTGCATATAGCCCGATATGGGTTTTAAAACCACCAATATAAACTAGCGGCTTGCCATTTCTTTTATAGCCAATGAGCCCATAGGAAAAGCCCTCGGTTGCATCCGGAGCAATATTTTTTACTAATTGGCGAATCCTGTTAATTCTAAGCACGACTTCGCCTTCGAACTGGTTTAGATATTGTTTTACTGAAGTGATTTTAGTCATTTAACCCTCTCTGGTCGGGCTGGGCGGACTCGAACCGCCGACCTCGTCGTCCCGAACGACGCGCGCTACCAACTGCGCTACAGCCCGTAAAAATCAATTCTAAGCTAAAATTACTCCGTAGAAAACAGGTTAAGAGCCTGGTATAATTTATCCATGAACTCTTTGCGAAAAGTTGAGCTTTCTACAATTAGTATTTTAAAGTGTCTCGGTATTTTAGTCGGAGCGTATTTTTTGTGGCTGGTTAAGGAGATTATCGCCCTATTATTCGTTGTCTTGATTATTGTTGCTACCATCGAGCCAATTGTATCAGCGATGGAAAAAAGCTCTATTCCGCGGGTTGTAGGTGTTTCTCTAGTTTTTTTGGGAGTTTTTCTTGTCTTGGCAGCCGCCTTTTCGGTTATCATTCCGCCATTAATCGTTCAGGTTATCGCTTTGGGTGAGCAATTTCCAACATTGATTGCCAGTGCTGCGCCGTTCTTTGAGACGGTTAGTCACGATGATATTCAAGAAATTCTTAAGGCCATCAGTAGTCAGTTAAGTCAATTTACCTCTAGTTTCTTTACAGCAACAGCTTCAATTTTTGGCGGGGCCTTTGCAGCTATTACCGTGATCGTTATTAGTTTTTACATGCTAGTTGATGCTAAAAAAAATAAAGACTCTCTTTTGCTGCTTGTACCAAATCAATACAACAAAGTTGTCACTAGAATAGTTCAGCGGGTGGGCATTAAGTTGGGTGCTTGGTTGCGAGGTCAGATATTACTTAGCTTTATAATTGGAGTCGTATCTTATATTGGATTGCTGATTTTAGGAGTTCCATTCGGAGGTATGCCGTTTGCCTTAACTCTAGCGGTTCTAGCTGGTTTATTAGAAATAATTCCCTTTGTTGGTCCTATTATTGCCGGCTTGTCGGCAGTAATAGTTGCCTTTACCGCTGGTTCCTGGCAGTTGGCTCTGGCCGTTTTTGTTTTTTATGTTGTTATTCAGCAACTAGAAAGTCATTTACTTATTCCTAAAATGATGTCGGATGCAGTCGGCTTGTCGCCTGTAATTGTTATTATTGCCTTGGCGATCGGGGCTCAGCTAGCTGGCATTCCTGGAGCTGCTCTTGCTGTTCCTATCGCGGCTGTATTAGCAGTCTTGATTCAAGACGTTCCTTATATCCGAAAAGCAATATCAAGATAATATCTTGGCAGAAAACTTCTTAATAGGTATACTGCAAGCCAATTAGGCGCGTGTAGCTCAGTGGTTAGAGCACTACATTGACATTGTAGGGGTCCCTGGTTCGATTCCAGGTACGCGCACCAGTAAAATCAGCTGATAGTTTATTTATTATTGATTGGTAGACTGCAAGTTGATTTTATCCTCTTTGGAGGCAGTGGTTCTTAATAAAAAAAGCACTGGCAGTGCAATCAGTGCGGCTATTGATGTTGTTGATATTATACTGCTGGCCCTTTTTCGACGATGCATAGATAAGAATCGGACCAGTTGGCGCTTGCTATGTCAAAATATTCCTCGGCGTCTTTTTCGTCTCCTGGTTTAAACGGAGTGATTTCAGATCTTCCTTCACGGCAAATGATCACGATTCTTGAGTAGAGTAGCTGTCTTTCTGCCACTAGATTCCTCCTTTTAAAGAACTGATTTTAAACAATATCAATATGGGTAAAAATGTAAATATTGTACTTGCCTTAGGTACAGTAGTGTTCTTTTAAGGATAGGCGATTGAAAGATGCTATCTAACTACAACCCCGCTATTGCCGAACTTTGCCCAATTACCCATAAATGAACTGATTGACCATCTTTGATTTGCTGGTCCAAGAGGATTATGGGTGTAAAAGCCAGTTGGATTGTCGACTTTGCCAGTAAACCCGATCACTGTCCACGTATGCTCACCCTTCCAGGCAAAGATGGTGTTGCCTGATTCATCCTGCCACGAGTCTGGGCTGCCGCCAATTGAGCCCCAAATTACAACTGGATGGCCAGTCTCAAGCTCAGCTGCCAGTTGGGTAGCCGACCAGCCAGAAAAGGCCTGGGTGCTCCGATACGAACTGGCGGCTTTAGCAATTGGTCCCCAGTGAACCCCATAGCCAGTTGTATTTTGACTGCCACTAATGTCACCGACATAACCGATGTTGGGATTACCCCAAATGTTAGTTTCTTGATTTCTATGAACTGGTCCATTGTAGCCGACTCGAGCTATGATTTCGTCCTCACTAGGATTTAGGCCGTAAAAACCAAGCGCCATCTTGAGTGCTGATGCTTCGCAGGAAAGAGGGTAATCTTGTCGGTCGTAGGGTACATTGAGAATTGTCTGGGATTCTATGGTTGTGAAAGTTGTGGAGTAACTACGAGTTGAAGCCAGGCCATTGATTGAACCAATCCCCTGGTCGACTGCCACAGTGTAGGTGGTATCCTGAGCAAGGCCACTGGTTTTAAAGATTAAGGTATTGGCCTGCCATTCAAAATTACCCGCTATGGGAGGGCTAATGGTGAAGGCATCCTCGGCACTTGGGTGGTCGACTGGCTGGTTAAAGTTGATCGAAATTTCTTTATTAATTGGAACTTGGACTTGTCCATTGTAAGGAGAAAATTTGCTAACGCTTACTGCCCCATAGGTTCTAAAGGCTAGGTCAAAGCTATCTATGTAACTGCCATCTATCGACTTGGCTCGGCCTGACAACTGAATTTTGTAAGTTTGATTGTAGTTTAACTGCTGGCTTAGTTGAAAGCTTAAGTTTTGCTCATCGACCCAGAGCCAGTTACCCGCAAGGTCGGGCGATAATTTAATTAACCCCAATACTTCGTCTTGGTTCATTGGTTCGGAAAAATTGATATCAATCGAGTTAATATCAACTCGCGCGACTGAATTAGGCTTGGTGAGTGAGGTTGCGGGTGCCGGTTGGGTTGTGAAGGTTTTTTGGTAAGTAAATGGCCGATATTTATTATTGACTAGCTCTTGATCGAGTGCATCGTCGATCGGGACTGAGGTAGTAACGGTAACTTGATAATTTTGTTGTTGGGCAAAACAATTTTCCGCTTCCGCAATTAGGATGTTGTTTTCCTCGCCGAACTTTAGCTTAACTGGAACTTCCGGCTCAAGATTAAAAGTTGCTTTATCCAAGTTAATAATTGGTTGGTCGAATTCAAATTCGAGGTGCTTGCAAGCAGGCAGGTTCTCACTGGCGTCAGGGGTACCAGAGATTACTCTGGGTAGATCAGTCGTATTAAAAGGTATAACTAACTCCTGACTATAAGTTAAGCCGATTGCTGGAGATACGTTGGCTAGCCTAACTTTATAATTTTGGTCAGGCAGGAATGAGGCTTCGGGTTCGAACTGTAGCGAGCGATAGAGGGTGGTGCCAATAACCGGATTGATCGGCTTCCAGCGACCGCTGACAGTTGGCGTGATGATTGGCTTAATCGTTGTCTGATTAAATGGTCGGTCAAAGTTTATGACAATTGGTTCCGTTAGGCCGATTTTTTGTTGAGTTAGAGGTTCTGGCGATAGGGGATTGATGAGTTGGTAGATTACCCAAATACCTAGCCAGATAAAAACCGATAATAAAATTAGACAATGGTAGCGAAAACCAAAGCCATTTTTAACTCTGCACGACCACTTAAGTTTTTTTACTAGGCTGTACCTATAATTAGGTCTCTTAGCTTGATGTTTAGCGATCTAACCCTCCTGAAGCTCTAAGAGTTGTGGGAACTGTCCAGTTGGCTTTTGTTTAATTCGCGGGCCTCAATAAAACCGTCAGCGGCCAAAACCAATGCCAATAGGAAAAAATCAGCAAAAGCGAGCGGAAAAATTTTTGGCGCATTTTGCCAAATCGAAAATTCTACAAAAGTCGCAAATAAGGCAACTAGGGTTAGCGAAACACCAAAACTTGTTCTTTTGCGATTGTAGATATAGCCAGCACCGAGTAGAAAAAAATTGAGTAATGCTGGGATCCATGGATTGATTTTTTGATTCATATTCTCTCCTATTTGGCTTCGAATAGTTGGCCATCGCTTCTTTTGTAAATACCACTAGGAAGCTGGCTTGAGCGTGGTGCCAAAAATTCCTCGTTTTGATTAATAACCCGGTCGTAACCAAGTACAATATTAAGCCAGTCGGCCGAGGTTAATTTTTTAGCAAGGGCAAGCTTAGTCAAAACTGATTCTTCCTCAACGCTAAAAATAATTGGCAGTTGATACGTGCTATCGGTGTCCTCGATTAATCCATTGTCAGGAAGTAATCTTGTACCCTGTTCCATAGACGCAAACCGAAGGCTTTGTTCGCTGAATTCATCAACAGGTGCCTGTTTCCAGCTGATTAAGGCACCATTCAGATTACTATAGGTAGCACTCGTTAGACCGGCTCGGTATTTTTGGTTTGAGTTGGTGAATTCAATAATTCGATAAGTTGCAATCCAGGATTGATTGTCGGCTTGAGTACCTGTTTCCGTTTTGTTGGAGACTATTTGGAGGTCGCTCATTTCGTATCCAGCGTCTTGCTCGAGTTGTAGAATGTTATCAATGGCTAATTCTGGCGAATCGTCAGCTTCCAATGGAAGGGCAGTTACCAAAACTCGTTTGTCATTGAGCTCGGCGATGATCGTTTGCTCATTTTCTATAATTGTCCAATTCTCGGGACTGGCAATTTCGATCTTACTCCCCGAAAGCTTAAGAAAGTCGGCAGAACCAGTTAATCGATAACTTTTAATGATTTCCTTAAGGGTTAGATCCAGTTGTTCAAAATCTGATTGAGGAGCCCAGCTCATCCTAACCAAGCCTTTATTTTCACTAACACTGGCACTGAGTGAGCCGCGGATTTGATTATTACAGGCTTGTCCAGTAAAAATCGCAGTTGCTATCCCTTTGTTTTCGTCATTGATTTCCCCAAGGTTAAATGCACCGCCATTCGATTCGAAGGTGCTCGTAATTATTTGACCAAAATCATTTAGCAGTTGTTTTGGCTCAAAGTTGAGATTCGTTAACTTAACCGGAAAAAATGCTGCAGTATTGGTGCCGCAGCTATCGGAACGAGCGGAAATTACTCCGGTATTGCTTGCAATTTGCCACTCTGGCGGTGCCTCCAGGCTAAAGCCAGAGATCGAATCATTGTACTTGACCAGGCTGGGTAATTGCCTGTCTTCGATAACTGATTCATCTGCCTCGGCTTTAAAGAAGCTTGGCGCCTCTTTGACGTTGAATGTCGCCAACTCGGTCGTTGAGTCGGGAAAAATTTTTGGGTAGGCAAATAATAAACCAAGGCCAGTAAGTGTAATTAGAATCGCAACTATGACCCATAGAGTTCGGGGCGGCTTTTTGATGGGATTATCCAATAAGGAGTAAGTCATCTTTTTCTACCTATAAGCTTATGAATCTCAACAGTAATTGTAACTAATATTGAAGCGCCGGCAATAATTGCCCAATCCAGGATTTCGACAGAAGTTGTAGAAAAAATACTTTGAAAGGCTTGAGTCTGGACCGTTGCAACTGTAATAAAAATCGAAGCCAAGGCCGACCAAACCAAGACTGGATTATTGGTTAGGGATGAGGTCGTAATTGAGCGTGTAAATGAGCGGGCATTAAACAGATTAATTATTTGCAATATTGCTAAGGAAGTAAAAGCGACGGAGCGAGCGTATTCTAGTGAATTGGTTCTGCGATAAGTATAGATAAACAGTAGAAAAACAATCAGGGCGATCATTGATCCGACTAATAGTATTCTCGTTAACATTAGTTTGTTAATAAAAGGCTCTTTCAGTGGCCTGGGTCTGCCATTGAGAACATCTGACCTCTTTGGCTCGACAGCTAGACCTATTGTGCCTGTTCCTTCGGTTACAACATTGATCCAAAGAATTTGAGCAGGTAGCAGGGGGAGAGGGAGATTGGCGAATAGACTAACTGCAACAACGAGAATCTCAGCTACGTTCGTGGCCAATAGATACCAGATTACACGTTGGATGTTGGTAAAAATCGCCCTGCCCTCGCCAATTGCATTTACAATTGTGGCAAAGTTGTTATCGGCCAACACCATATCGGAAACTTCTCTAGAAACATCGGCTCCACCTTGGCCGATTGCTATTCCGACTTGGGCCCGCTTGATGATTGGTGCATCGTTGGCACCGTCTCCAGTTACAGCGACAACCTCGCCTTCTTTTTGGAGTTCCTCGACAATTTTTAACTTAAGTTGAGGGGGAATTTCGGCAAAGACGCTGTTATTTTTAACCGCCGACCTAAAGTCGTTGATACTCATTTTGTTAATGGCTTGGGCAGTTATAACCGACTCATTCTTTTGGCTAAGTTTGAGCTGGGAGGCAATTGCCAGGGCAGTTGGAGCAACATCGCCGGTAATCATCTTAACTCTAATTCCAGCTTTTTTAGCCGTTGCAATGGCGGTTGCAACTTCGGGCCGGGGGGCATCAAGCATTGCAACAAATCCAAGAAAGGTTAGGCCAGGAATTTTTTGCAAACTTAGTTTCTGCCGAGTATTACCAGAAGCAATCGCTAAAACGCGAAATCCTTGAGATGCAACTTGGTGTGCCTCCTTAAGGATCTGATCCTTTTTATTTTGACTAAAAGCAATTTTTTTTGAACCCGACAACAAAGAAGTCGAACTTTTAATAATCGCCTCAATGCTGCCCTTGGCAGCGATTGAGATTCCCTTATGGCTAGTATGAGCTGTAATCATGAGGCGATGCTCGGAATTAAAAGGTATTTCGTCAATCCTTGGAGAATGACTGGCTAATTCAGTTGGGTTTAGGCCGGCTTTAGCTGCGGCAACAATCAAGGCTCCTTCGGTCGG
>JAGQLE010000018.1 GCA_020429585.1 Candidatus Berkelbacteria bacterium | reverse complement strand
AGGAAATCGAGCTTGAGGACAAGTTTGAGAATATGGGTGCTCAGTTGGTTAAAGAGGTAGCGACTAAGACTAATGACGTGGCTGGCGACGGTACGACAACTGCGACTTTGTTGGCGCAGATTATCGTTAACGAGGGACTTAAGAACGTTGTTGCTGGAGCTAATCCGATGGCAATTCGTCGTGGCTTAGATAAGGCGGTCGAAGCGGTCGTAAAACAGCTGCAAGATCGTAAAAAAGTTGTATCCGGCAAGGAAGAAATTGCCCAAGTCGCCTCAATCTCAGCCGGCGACCAGGAGATTGGCGATTTGATCGCTGATGTAATGGATGTTGTTGGCAAAGACGGCGTAATCACTGTTGAAGAGGGGCGAACTCTGGGCATCGAAAAGGAAGTTGTTGAGGGTATGCAGTTCGACAATGGTTTTCTATCAGCTTATATGATGACCGATCCAGGTCGAATGGAAGCGGTTTATGATGATCCGTACATTCTACTGACCGACAAAAAGATTTCTTCATTAACAGAGATCGTGCCGATCTTAGAAAAAATTGCCCAAGTTGGTAAAAAGCACTTGGTAATAATTGCTGAAGATGTCGACGGCGAAGCCTTGGCAACCTTGGTAGTTAATAAGCTCCGTGGTGCCTTTAATGCCTTAGCAGTTAAGGCTCCTGGATTTGGTGACCGACGCAAGGCAATGCTTGCCGATTTGGCGACTTTAACTGGTGGATCGGTAATTTCTGAGGAAACCGGGACTAAGCTAGAGGATGTTACTCTTGAACAGCTTGGCCGAGCCAGAAAAGTTGTGGCCGATAAAGAAAAGACAACGATTGTCGAAGGTAAAGGTGAGGAGCCTGCCATTAAGGATCGTGTCGAACAGATTAAAGCTGAGGTAGAGCGCGCCACTTCGGATTACGACCGGGAAAAACTCCAGGAGCGTCTGGCGAAGTTATCGGGCGGTGTTGGCGTAATTAAGGTTGGAGCTGCGACCGAAGTTGAACTCAACGAAAAGAAGCTCCGGATCGAAGACGCTGTTAATGCAACCAAAGCCGCTGTCGAGGAAGGAATCGTTGCCGGAGGCGGAGTTGCCTTAGTTGATACTATTTCCGAGCTCAATAAAGTTGCTATGGAAGATGACGAAGAGCGTGTGGCGGTTAAAATTTTGGGTCGGGCACTCGAAGAGCCAATGCGTCAAATTGCCACCAACGCTGGTAAAGACGGTGCCGTTGTTATCGAAGAGGTTAAAAAGCGCGAACCAGGTATGGGTTATAATGCCGCGACTGATGAATACGTTGATATGATCGAAGCCGGAATTATCGACCCGCTTAAAGTTACCCGTTCGGCGATTGAAAACGCTGTCTCGATTGCTGGTCTGATTATCACCTCCGAAGCAGCAGTTAGCGATTTACCAGAACCAAAAGCCGATGCCGGTGCAATGCCTCCTGGCGGCGGCATGCCTGACATGGGCGGCATGGGGATGATGTAATTTGAGGGATTATAGCTGGTAGATAGTGAAAGACCGGGTTAGGAAGCCCGGTCTTTAGTTTTGGTGTTATTAGTCGAGTGGAAGGTATTCTCGAAGCCAGTGAGGCTCTTTGCCTTCAAAGAGAAAGCGCTGGAAGTCTTTCGCTTTTTTGTCGTCGTGCATTATCCGCAGAAGGCTAGTCAAGAATGGTCCCTCCCTTCTCGTTTTGTCGAAAACTGATTCTCGAAAATCGTCGTAGTCAAACAGTTCGAACTTGATATCCTCTCCTGGGTCCAAGTTTTGCCGATTCGTGCTCGTACATCCTCGAGCAATAAATACGTGTAAATCCCAATCTAAAGAGTTCCACGGGTTGAGCGTTGTTAGCTTTTCCCAATTGGATGAAGTCATGCCAGTTTCTTCTAGTAATTCGCGCTTAGCACCATGAAGTGCATCTTCTTTCCAGTCAAGGGTTCCACCAGGGAAGCTTAGGAAGGAGCCTTTGTAGGGCTGAGTTTCTCTTATTACTACTACACGGTCTTTTTGAAGAGCGACTACCTCTACTGTTGGCCGACGTTTCACTCGTTCGTATGTACCTTTTGTCCCGTCATCGAAAGCATGAGACCAACTCCAGATCTGAAACCGCTCTCCACCTGCAATCAACTTTGCATTTTTGGGTGTTTTCACTACCTCACTCCTAGTTGGGATTAGCTCTATTTGGGCCTTTTGGCATTTTTGCGACTAGCTAGTTTGCTAGTCGCGAGGAATTATACTTGAAAAGAACTGAAAATTCTAGGTAGCTAGAGCAGGTTCGGCGACCAGTTGGAGATTGTGGCGAACAACTTCGTTTTCCTTGAACAAGAAATGACCTTAGATATTTGAATTTGTATTTAATAAATCGGAAAGATAGTAGTTAGTATCATCCATTAGGTAAAATCGCTTCGCTCTTTTGCCTAATGCGCGGCGGCTTTGCCTCGTTCTGCTCGTCGCTCACGACTTCGCATACTCGGTATATACCAAATTTACTTTCCAATAACTGCGTTCCTGGCGTAAACTTTGCATGTACCGCCGCGCATTATACGCCATAATAAAAAACCACTTAAGCTATGGTAGAAAAAGAACAATTCCTTCTCGGCCAGTCAAAGTTTAGCTTGTTGGTTGTAATTCCATTTTTTCTAGGAACTGGAGAGTGTGGTCGACAACGGTATCACCTTTAAACATAAAGTGGCCAAAAATATTCTTTTGAGAATTAAGAATTTCTTCAACGTAATAACGGATGTCGTCCATTAAATCCGTTTGGGCGACTTGGTTAATCGGTACCCAAATCAGCTCGCCTTCGTCGTTATTGGCAACTTGGCGATCTTGTGGCCAAGCCTCGAAAAGTGAGACAGCCCAGCGGGCTTCGGGATAGCCGTCAAGAACAAGTTGGCCGCGGGAAACGAACTTTTCCGGAGCCAGTGTGATACCTGCTTCTTCCTTGGTTTCCCGGACAGATGTTTCTATAATCGTTTCGCCGTCGTCAACTTTGCCTCCGACGCCACAGAATTTATTGGGCTCGTGGCTTTTGTGGGGCGACCTTTTCATAAGCAAGACGTCGTCGCCATGGCGGAGAAAAACCGTAACCGCTAAGTGAGTTGGCTTAGGATCGCCCATTAGTCGACGAATTCAAACGAATCAAGGATAGTATTAAATATTACTTCGGCATCAGTAACACTGTCAGCCGCGGCAAATTGAATTAGGTAAGAACGGCCAGCGTGGTCGAAGTGGACGTCGTACTGGACGCCGGAAAAGGTGCTCGGCTCAGAAAATTGATGCCACAAAGCAGTTTCACCATCGACGTCAACTTCTTTCTCCTCAAAAACTTGGCCATGCTCGCCTGAGTCCGCCGGTTCGGTAACATGAATCGTGATAACGGCGCCTGAATCGTAATAAATAGGGGTGAACGGCCCGTCGGCTGCATCGTCGGTATGGCTGGCAAAATCGTCACTTTCGGCGGTGAGGCGGCTAAGTTGTATGCCTTGGTTGTTTTCCTTAAGAGATAGGTTCCAACCAGCCGGCAAGACAACGGAGTAGTAATCGGCTTTAATTTTTGACGATCCGGAAATAGTACTATTGCTCGTTGTTGATGGAGTGGTCGTATTGGTCGAATTGGATTGTTGCTGCAGAGCGCTTGGCAGTTTGGTATCCGCGGTCTCCTGGATAGGTGGTGCTACCTCCTCTTCTAAAAGTTGACCGACAACCGGTAGCTTTTCCAGAGCTGGTAGTAAAAGGTAGACGAGAAAAGCGATGCCGATGACTGAGCCAATGCCAAAGACAATACCTCGCAAAAACTGGGCAGGTAAGGAGTTGCGTTTCGAGACTACCTTGAGTTGTTCTAATATTTCGTCGTCTGGTGCCATTATTCCGATCTTAAAGCTTCTATTGGATCTAGTTTAGCAGCTCTGAAGGCTGGGGTTATCCCAAAGATTAAACCAACCGCGACACCTACGCTAACGGCTAAGATTATTGAATAAGGAGTAATGATGAGGGTTAGAGGCGAGTATTGGGTGGCGAGCTGGCTGGCTAAAAAGGCTAATCCGACGGCAACTAGGGCGCCGAAAACAGATAGCATAACTGATTCAATAATAAATTGCAGAAGAATGGCATGAGTGGGAGCACCAACTGCTTTTCTTAGCCCAATCTCCTTCGTTCTTTCGGTAACTGAGACAAGCATGATGTTCATAATCCCTACGCCTGCAACCAGAAGCGAGATTGAGGCAATGCCGGCTACCGCGGCAGTCAAAAGATTTAGAACGGTGTTTAAAACTCCAAGTAAATCATCTTGGGTTACGACACTAAAGTCTTCTTGGTTGTGCCTCTTGAGAAGAGTCGATTCGATTGTGGGAATGTAGTCTTCTGGCATAACTGTCTCGTCAAGCTTGACCAGAATACGAAAGACTTTGACGCCGTCGCCAAGCTCGCCGGCAGTTTGCAAGGGCATCCAAACGATCGTTGAGTAGTCGGTTGCCCCAAGAATCGAGGATGAATCTGGAACTTTAGTTATTCCTATAACTGTAAAATCTTCTACGCCGATCGATACTGTCTGGCCGAGAGGATCTTGATCACCAAAAAGCTGATTGGCAATTCCTGGGGCAAGCACAACAACCTTGGCCTTATTAGCGTTTTCCTCTTCTGTAAAAAACCTACCGCTATCAATCTGAACGCTGGTAAAAACTTCGGGCATAGATGCAAGTGTACCCGCTAAAAAGGCACCAGGAGCGGCCCTATCATCCTTTCTGAGAACGCCGCCAACGAGCGAGATTGCAGATACTTCCTGAACATCCGGCAGTGCCTTAACGTCTTCGATATCCTCAACTTTAAGGACGTCACCGGTTAAAAGGCTAGCATTAAATGAAAACCCACCTTCGGTATCAAACTCTCCAGGAAGGATCGTTAGTAAATTGGTGCCGAGACTAGTAATTTCGGCATTAACATCGTGACGAAGTCCTTCGCCTACTGCTAAAAACATAACAACCGAGCCGATGCCAATAATAATGCCAATAACGGTCAAGAGTGAACGGATGCGGTTCGCCCAAATCGAAGCCAGAGCTACTTTAAAGGCTTCCCAGATCACGATGTCACTCCATCTTTAACTCGAATTACCTTATGGGCTAAGTCAGCAAGCGAGTCATCGTGAGTAATAACAACCACTGTTTGGCCGTTACGGTTAAGTTCTTGTAATAATTCAAGAATTGCTTTGCCGGTTTTTGAGTCTAGGTTACCCGTTGGTTCATCAGCTAATAAGATGCGTGGTGAGTTGATTAGTGAGCGGGCGATGGCAACGCGTTGCTGCTCTCCACCCGACATCTGATTAGGGCGATGGTGCAGTCGGTGGCTAAGACCAACCTCTTTAAGAAGATAGGTTGCGCGCTCCTGTCGATTTTTCTTGCGAGAATAGATGCCTGGCATCATCACATTTTGCAGGGCGCTCGCTCGACTAAGAAGATTAAACTGTTGAAAAACGAAGCCAAGCTTGTCTCTCCTGAGGATTGCGCGTTGGTTGTCGCTGCTGATATCAGCGGTCTTGAGGCCATCGAGCCAATACTCGCCTTTGGTTGGTTGATCCAGTAATCCCATTAGATTGAGAATCGTACTTTTGCCAGAGCCTGACGGTCCGACAATAACGGTAAAACTGGCCGGCTCAATCTCGAAGGTTGCATTTTTGACCGCGTGGGTTTTGCTGCCACCGGTACCGTAGATTTTGGCAATATGGTCAAAAACAATTACCGGTTGAGGCTTAGGAGCGGTTTTGTTCATCGTACGAGTTTTCCACGGTCAATTTTCCAGCCTTCAGCTTGCAAGAGTTGGATTTTTGCCTGCTGGCCGCCATTAAAGCCACCAAGTTTTAAATTAGCGGCGACAACCCGATGACAGGGCGTTGCTTGTTTGGGTGTGGTGTTTAGGAATGAGCAAGGGTTGTTTTTCATAATTGTGCCGACGGCTCGGGCAGCTCTTGGTCGTCCTGCTCGGGTGGCAACTTGGCCATAGGTTAAAACTTGGCCGGCCGGGATTGCCTTGACGACCTGATGGACCCGGTTGGAGAACTCGGTCATGCCAATGCTTGCTCTGGTATTGCGGCTTGATTGGTGTTGGCCAAATCTTTAACCTTAACTACCCTAGGAGTTACCTCGACAATCTTAGCTTTATCCAAAATTAATTCCTTGCCAAAAGTACTGCCAACATGGATTTTGGCTAACTGTTCGAGGTCGGTATCGATTATCAAATTATTAACTTTGCCAAGCTTGTCGCCCGATTCGGTGATCACTTCCTTATCTAGCCAAAAGTCTTTACGATTCAGAAGGCTTTTAAAGGGTTGAATTTCATCGATCGCAACCAGCGAGTCTTGATTTCTAACGACAATGCCTTTGTAGTCGTAACTGGTAACATCGCGACTAGAAAGCGCTAGTTTAGGACTAAACCAACCGCCAGTTTTAATAAGAAAGCCGATCAACTCGCCTGTTTCGGGATGAATTAGGACCTGATCAACCTGGCCGATCTGAGCTTCGTCTTGCATTGAGGCTACTGGCAGATGCTTTAGTTTTTTGACTTCGATGAGCATAAATTAATTATAACTCATTGAAGACGATTAGTTAGTTATTGGCCCTTTCGACATACTGGCCGGTTTGAGTGTTGACCCTGATTTTTTCGCCTTGCTTGATAAACAAGGGAACATTAACCTCAAAGCCGGTTTCTAGTTTAGCTGGTTTAGTAACCGTTGATTGGGTATCGCCTTTAAAGCCCGGTTCGGTATAAACAACCTCTAAATCCACTTTGGTTGGCAGCTCAACTGCTAACAAGGTATCGTCGTGCAAAACCAGATCCAACTCAAGTCCTTCTTTTAGATAGGGTTTGGCATCACTAACTTGAGCGGCATCGAGCTGATGCTGTTCGAAGTTATCCAATTCCATAAAAGTCGCCCCGGTCTCGTCAGAATACAAAAACTGGCCCTTTTTGCGGGAGATATCTGCTTCTGGGAATTGATCATTGCCCTTAAAGGTCCGATCGTAAATTGCTCCAGTAGTTAGGTTTTTGATTTTAGTTCTCATGACTGCGCCGGCCCGTCCGGATTTAGAGTGCTCTGACGCAACAACGACATGCGGCGCATTTTCGAATTCAAAAAAAGTTCCTGGTTTAAGATCAGTTATTCCAAGCATAAATCCTCTTTCTAGTCTTGCTGAGAAGCGAAGAATAGAAAAACTTAGATCCTTCGCCAACTCAGGACGACTAGAAAATTATTTATCGAGAAGTATAAGGGAGCAGAGCTAAAAATCGAGCCCGCTTAACGGCATCGCCTAAAAGACGCTGGTGGCGAGTGCAAGTGCCAATGTCTTTAGCTGATTTGATTTTTGACCATGTTCCAAGATAACGCTTAAGAGCGCTCGGATCCTTATAATCGATCCACTCAATTTTCTTTTTGCAGAAATTACAGTTTTTTCTTTTTGCTTTAGCCATTTTTCTCCCTTAAAAAGGAATATCGTCTAGGTTGATTTCGTCGGGTACATTTACCTCGGCCGGTTTTTCGGCCTTAGGCATTTCTTCGCCGCCTGATTGAGCAGGAACTTCACCGCCTGTTCGGCTTGGCCCGGTAGCGCTGACATGATCGGCGACAATTTCGGTTGAATACCGCTTAATGCCGTCTTGACCCTCCCACTGACGGGTGCGCAATCGTCCGGCGACAAGAACTTTACGGCCTTTGTAAAGAATTTGAGAAACAATTTCGGCAAGCTTTCCCCAAGCTACAATGTTATGAAACTCTGTTTCTTCCTGCTGCTGCCCGTCTTTAGTAGTCCAGCGTCGATTAGTCGCGATTGTAAAAGAGGCAACTGATTGGCCTGATTGGGTTGAACGCAACTCTGGATCCCGGGTCAAATTGCCTAAGATAACAGCTTGATTAAAGTCGGCCACTAGATCTCCTTTTGATTTTCGGGCTCATCGCCACCAATAAGTTTGCTAAGTTGTTCGTCGAGAGCCTTGCTTCTTTCTTGGTCGTCGGCAACATTTTTTGAATCGGTCTCATTAACCTCTTTAGCTTCTTTGATTTCTTCGACTTCGAGGTGGGAAGTAAGCTTGTGAGTAGGAATTACTACTAAGAGGTGTCGCAGCAAGTTGGCCTGAAGAAGGAACTGCTTGTTTAGAGCTTCGATTTTAGCCGGATCAAGATTAAGTCGAATTGAGGTGTAATACCCAGCAGTTTCTTTTTTGATCGAATAAGCTAGGGTTTTACGGCCCATTGGCTGACGGGATTGGATTTGTCCACCCGCTTCTTCGATTAATTTTTCTAGGTCGGCAATCGACTCTTCGCGAGTGATTACAGTTAGTTCATAGTCGGTCATAAACAAAAATCCATACTAATAACAAAACTTGGCTTCTTTAGCCAAACTACCCCGAGATTTTATCAGGCTAACCAGGTTTAGGCAAGTCTTAAACATTAAACTTAAAGTGAATGACGTCACCGTCCTTAACTAAGTAGCCTTTGCCTTCTTGGCGCAGTTTGCCGGCTTCTTTGGCGCCGAGTTCGCCTTGGTTAGTAACGTAGTCATTAAAGCTAATTACCTCGGCTTTAATAAAGCCACGCTCAAAATCAGTGTGAATGGCTGCAGCTGCCCGAGGTGCCAAATCACCGTCGTTAATTGTCCAAGCGCGAGCTTCTTTAGGGCCGGCGGTAAAGTAGGTAATAAGGCCGAGAGTATCAAAAGCGGTTTTAATCACTTTGTTTAGACCTGGTTCCGCTATACCTAAGTCAGCTAAATACTCAGCTTGTTCGTCGCTTGAAAGCTCAGTGAGTTCGGCCTCAACCTTGGCACTGACTGGAATGACGGGGGAGGAAGTGGGTAATTGGCCGGTAGTTTGAAGATCCTTAATCCTCTCCTCTGCTCCCCCGATCTCGTTTTCGTCGACATTTAAAATAAAGAATAGCGGCTTAAGGCTCAGGAGTTGCAGCTGTTTAAGTAAGTTTTTTTGGTTGTCTGAGTAGGGGAGTGAGTTAAGCCCTCTCCCCTCTTCTAAAGTTTTTTTGGCCTCGATTAATACTTGTTGAAGAGCAAGGGCGTCTTTATCGCCGCTTTTAACCTCGCGTTCTAACTTCCCTAGCCTACCCTCAACTGTTTCCAGGTCGGCTAAAACCAGTTCAGTTTGAATAACCTCGATATCGCTTTTTGGATTAACCTCGCCGGAGACGTGGGTAACATCCGGGTCGGTAAAATCTCTAACTACCATGGCAATGGCGTCGACTTCGCGGATATGCGAGAGAAACTTATTACCCAAACCTTCGCCCTTGTGGGCACCGGCAACGAGACCAGCGATATCAACAAAGGTAACGGTGGCCGGTATGGTCTTGGCCGAATTGGCTAGATTGGCAATTTGATCAAGTCGCTGGTCGGGCAAGTCAACAATGCCGATATTCGGATCGATGGTTGTAAACGGAAAATTGCTAGCCTGGGCAGATTGTTTTTTGGTTAGGGCATTAAATAAAGTTGATTTACCAACGTTGGGTAAGCCAACAATGCCGATCTTTAGACTCATAATGGGTGATTATAGGGTTAAAAAAGAAAAAAAGGAACTGTTAAAAGTTCCTTATCTTGTGTGGTTGACTAGAGAGACTCGATACGACCTGGTCGATTTTTCCTTTTTGACGCCTTTCTTAGCGTCTCTAGACACAAAATCGATCCCTTATTCGATATCTTCTTTTTATGTCTCTTCTTGGAATTTCTGATGAGTCTGGAGTCGAATTCCCATTCGCTGGCTAGTTGTTTGTTTGGCAGTAGCAAATTTTATCCTCCTTACCTAAGAAAGAAATGAGACCCGGGCCGAACGGGTCTCGTTAATTGGTTCGAAAAATTTTTACTTTTTCTTGCCGCCGCTCTTCTTCTTGGCCTTGGCCGGCTTTGGTTCCGGCTCGGGCTCTGGCTCATCTTCGGCTTTCGCCTCGGCTTTTTCAGTTTCCTCTTCGGTTTCATCCTCAGATTCCGCTTCTTCTACCTCAGCCTCTGCCTCGCCCTCTTCGGGCTCCTCTTCTTCGTCTTCGACTACCTTGTCGGCAGGTTCGTCGTCGACTTCTTCCTCGTCTTCGGGGCATGCCTCAGCATCTTCTTCAGCTTCCTCTTCAGACTCATCGTCTTCAGATTCTACTTCTTCGTCTTGCTCGGCTTCTGCCTCGTCGGCTTCATCATCAGAATCGGTCTCGCCTTCCGATTCTTCGGGTTCTTCGTTTTGGTCCTCAAGTTCTTCGTCCTCGAGATCGAGATCTTCCTCGTCTTCGTCGCCGACTTCCTCTTCGGATTCGTCATCCGTTTCGTCGGCTAAGTCATCCGATTCAGCTTCTGATTCCTCGTCTTCAGCCACCTGGGCTTCGGAGTCATCTTCTACCTCGTCGGTGGAGTCGGGTTCGGTGTTTTCGTCTGAGTCATTGTCTTGGTCCTGGTCGTTGCAGTCATCGGAAGCTACTTCTGATTCAGCTTCCTTTTCTTGGTTGTTGTCTTCCTCAGCATCGTCCGCCTCGGACTCTTCTGCAATGGCAGTTTCCTCACTTTCTTTTGCTGCGGGCCCAGATACTACTTCGGCGCCATCATTTTCCTCTGTAGCATCCTCGACTTCCACGGTTACTCGTACCGTTTTGTCTCCAACCTGCAGTTTTAATTCAGCACTATTTGCCAAGTGCTTTCTCCTTAGTTTGATGTCTGTCATTGCTCTATTACAACCTCGGCCAAGTTATTAAAGAACAGCTTCCAGCTCTTTTAATATAGAGCTTTTGATTAGCGATGTGAAATGCAGTTTCTAAAAAAGTCAGCCATACTACCAATCCAATCTTCTCCTTTTGAATCGGCAATAAAACCGTTTTTGTTGAGACCGTCAGCTATTTCTGCGGTGACAATCCTCATGCCCTGGTTGCAAAGCCGGTTGACTCCATACGGGGCAGCGACAATTGTCCAGATGGTGATTCTTTTAGGGGCAATCTCAATTCCATATTCAGTTTTGAACCACTCAAGAAAAGCCGTGATTGAGCCGCCAGTGGCCAAGGTTGGATCGATAATTAATAGTGGGCAATCATCGTGGCCGAAGTCCGGACCAACACTTGGTCTGACGACTCGGTACTCGTAGCGGGCAGGTTGTTCAGCAGTAGCCTGGAAGGCGTGTCTTTTTAGAAGAATATTTGCCTGGGCACGAATTCGATTTTGGAAGATTATCTTAACGATGCCGCTGACAATCGAGCCTTCGTCTTCGATTACCAAAAGATCAAATTCCGATTTAGTTATAAGGCTGCAAAGGTTCTTTCCGTACCAATCGCAATACCAGCCATAGATTTTGAGGGCTGCCATACAGGCACCGTCGGGGTTGGTAAAGCGTTGCCTTTTTAACTGACGTAAACAACTAGTGACTTTGTCGCCAGAGGCAACCCGACACAAACCAGTGCAGGGATCATCGGGCTTAGAGCTTACGTGTCTCTTCCAGACATAGTCTCTTTTGGTCGGTTGGAGTTCGGATGGGTAGACAATGCCCTGGATGGTAGTTTCCTTCACATTAATACTTACCTTTCTGTTAAAGATGAAGCGAGGGTATCCGATAATCGGTTTAATTGTAAGTAAGAGCTAGCTGTCGGACTGCTGCCTTCCATGAAAGGCTGAGTGGACTTCTTTAAGGTGAGTGTCGGTAAGGTGGGTGTAGCGTTGGGTAGTGACGACGGAGGAGTGGCCAAGTAGAGCTTGGACTGACCGGAGGTCGGCGCCAGCTTGAAGCAGGTCTGTAGCAAATGTATGACGGAGGGTATGAGGGGTGATTTCGTCATCCAAGCCAGCTGTGCGCGAGGTTTCAGAAATAATTCTTTGGATACTTCTTTGGGTGAGGCGGTTGTCGGCATCCTCTTTGATTCTCAGTGGTACAAACAGGGCATCGTTAGTATCGTGCCTAGCCCCTAGATAGGTTTCGACTGCTTGGCGGGCCCGAGAGGAAATAAAGACAACCCGTCGCTTGCCACCTTTGCCCTTAATGCTTAGTTCGTCCGAATCGTTGAATTGCTTACGATTGAGCGAAATTAGCTCTGATACCCGAAGGCCGGTAGAGAAAAGAGTCTCAAGTATGGCTCGGTCTCGTTTGCCCTTTAAAGTCGAGGCATCAGGAGCCGCAAGAAGTTTTTCGATCGATTGTTGGTTTAGAAAAACAACGTCTGGCTGTTCGACGCCTGGTAAATCAATTTTCTTGGGAGGTAGGCTGGGTATATCGCGAGCCACTAGCCAAGCCAAGAGCGCTCTTAAGGCAACAAGGTGATAGTTTTGCGACGTTAACGAGAGTTTGCCGCTTGAATTTAGGTTGAGACGCCATTGCCGGACGATTTTATCTGTAAGTTGTGCGACATCAATATCACCGGCAAATTCTAACAACCTATTTAAATAGTGTTGGTAATTAGTGATCGTTTTTGGGGCCAGGCCCTTGGCCAGTTCACAATCTTCCAAAAATTCTCTGATTGCGATGCTTAACTTCATAAATACAATTTAGCAAATAAGACTGGCCTTGGACTTGGTTAGAGTGCTAGGATGTATGTATATGATTACTAAGTTTGATGAATCAACCCTTAATTTATTTAATTCGCTGATCGGTCAGTCGGCGCCAGTAGATTTTATTTTTAGATTTTTGTCGGAATGGCTGGTTTATTTGGTGCCGGTTGCATTGCTGATTGCTTGGTTTGTTAAAACTAAATTGCCTTATTATCGCGAATCGCTTTTAGCGATGACTTTTTCGGGTGTTGTTGCTTGGCAGCTTTTGAGCAGGTTGATCAAAGTCTTTTATTATCGACCAAGGCCGGCTGCCGCCGGATTTAATGTTAAGGAAATCTTTTTTCATCGCCCTGACCAATCATTTCCCTCCGATCACACTGCCTTCCTAGTAGCCCTTACGACTTATGCCTATCTTTTGGGATGGAGAAAGGTTGGACACGCTCTTTTAGCGACTTCTGTTTTGGTTGGTTTGTCGAGAATTGTAACTGCTACCCATTGGCCAACCGATATCTTGGGCGGCGTTGTAGTTGGTCTTACTGCTGCCGGATTGGTTTGGCTGCTACGAGATTGGCTCAAAAAGTACCTCTATAAACCTTTGCTTAAACTGGCGAAATTGTTGAAACTGGCATGAGCTTAACAGAGACGGTTGCAGAGTACTTAGCCAATATTTCGCCAGAGATTGCAACGCTCCTGATCGCTGCTTTGCCATTTGGCGAGCTGCGTGGCGCTTTGCCAATTGCTATTACCGTTTTTAAGTTGCCAATTTTAGCAGCATACTTTTGGTCGGTCGCGGGTAATATGCTGCCAGTATTTTTTATATTGTGGTTGATTGGGCCGCTTTCACATTGGTTGTCGATCCGTTCAAAAATGGTCAAGAATTTTTTTGATTGGTTTTTTGAGCGAACCCACAAAAAAACCAATAGCAAGATTCAGCAGTATGGCGCGATCGCCCTGGTGTTATTTGTAGCGATTCCCCTACCCTTTACTGGAGCCTGGACCGGTTCGGTGGCCGCGTATTTGTTTGGAATAAAAAAACGGGTGGCGATGCCGCTTATTTATATTGGGGTGTTGATTTCTGGATTTATAGTATCCTTACTAACCGTCGGAGCAGTATCTATTTTTTGAGGTTTATATGAAATTTACCAAAGAGACTTTTAGTAATGGCTTGCGAGTGTTAACCGTTCCTCAGGCGGAAACGAAGGCGATGACTTTGCTTTTCTTGGTTGGGGCAGGTTCCCGTTATGAGACGCCAGCCGAAAGCGGAATCTCCCATTTTTTAGAGCACATCTTATTTAAGGGAACGGAAAAGTATCCTAATCCTCAAATCTTGGCCCAAACGCTCGATGGCATTGGCGCAAACTTCAACGCTTATACTGGTCAAGAGTATACTGGTTTTTATATTGAGGCAGCGGCCACTCATTTTCCTTTGGCGCTCGATGTCTTGCACGAAATGTTTTATCATCCCCGCTATGCCCACGAGGATATCGAACGCGAAAAGGGTGTCATCGTTGAAGAGATTAATATGTATCGGGATTTACCGCAGCGCCATGTTTATGAGTTGTTGTTCTCAACGATTTTCGGTGACGTCCCGATGGGTTGGAATATCGCCGGCGATAAAAAAACCGTTAATTCCTTTACTAAAAAGAACTTCGAAGACTACCAAACTAAATTTTATACTCCAGACAATATCATCGTGGCAGTTGGTGGCAATGAGGCCGAATATGACTGGCTAGGTTCGATTAAAAAGTTACTTGGATCCAAAAAGGGCAAACTTGATCACAATTTTACGGGCGTAATGATTAATCAGGGTCGGCCTAAGATTGTCGTTGAGCAAAGGCAGACAGATCAAACCCATTTAGCTATTGGCTTGCCAAGTTTGCCTGAGACTGATTCGCGCCAACCGGTACTGGACATCTTAAATATTATTTTAGGTGGCTCAATGAGTTCGCGTCTTTTTATCGAGGTTCGAGAAAAACGGGGCTTAGCATACTATGTCCGGTCGGCTAATGAGAATTTTCATGACACTGGAGTTTTTTCGGTGGCGACAGGCGTTAGAAATTCTCATGCTAAAGAGGCGCTCAAGATTATTCTTGAGCAACTGGATTTGATCCGCTCTAAACCGGTGGAAAACGATGAGTTAAAACGCGCCAAGGAATTTTATAAGGGTAAGATGGCCTTAACGCTCGAGGGTTCGCAGGAAGTGACATCGTTTTATACGCAGCAGGAACTTTACTACGGCCATCAAATCACCTTGGCCGAATTAGAAAAGAAGGTCGAAGCGGTTACCAAGGATGATATTCAAAATTTAGCTACCGAGTTATTTGTTGGAGATCGATTGAATTTAGCGGCGATTGGTCCGTTTACTGAGGAAGATTTTTGTTCTATCCTAGAGCGCTATTAGTAAAGGAGTTATATGTCAAAAGTTGAACGCACGTTAGTAATTGTAAAGCCCGACGCAGTTACCCGCGGCTTAATGGGCGAGGTCTTAAACCGTTTTGAGCGCAAGGGTTTAAAAATCGTCGCGGCTAAGTTTACCCATTTAACCGAGGAGCTATTAAATGAGCATTATGCCCACATTAAAGACAAGCCATTCTTTCCAGGTGTGCTTAAGTTTATGACCAGCGCGCCTTCCTTGGCATTTGTACTTGAGGGTAAGAACGTTGTGCAGGCGGCGCGGCAAATGGCCGGTTCAACTGATGCTTCGGAGGCTTTGCCGGGTACGATCCGTGGTGACTTTGCCTTGTCGATTCAGCAGAACGTAGTTCATATTAGCGAAGATTTAGAAAACGCCGAAAAAGAAATCAAAAACTTTTTTAAGGAAAGTGACTTTTTTGATTACCATCGAGCTGACCTAACGGCTTTGTACGCCGCCGATGAGCTTTAAATGACTCTTGAGCTCTTGCTTTATGGCTTGATCGCCTTTGGGCTGAGCTTGGTTGCTACGCCTTTACTGAAAAGATTTTTAGTCACTAAAAAAATTGGCCTGGCCGTTCCCCGATCCCGCGACACTCATCAAAATGCTTTGCCTAGACTAGGTGGCTTGGTTGTTTTTTTTAGTTTTGCTTTGGTGATCCTGGGCGCTTTGGTTTTTAATCCGGAATCGTTGAAATTTGTAGAACAGAGAGTTTTAATTTTTGATTTAAACTTACTTGGTGTTTTGCTCGGAGCCCTGATTTTGGTGTTGGTTGGTGTTTACGATGATGTTAGAGATTTAAATCCGCTTTCTAAATTATTATGGCAAATAGCCGCGGCCTTTCTGGTAGTAGCTTTCGGAGTAAAGATTTTTTGGGTAACCAATCCGTTTGGTGGAATAATCACCTTGGGTAACTGGACCTATTTGATTGTTCCTCTGTGGTTACTACTAATGATTAATGTTATGAATTGGTTCGATGGCTTGGACGGCTTGGCCGGCGGTCTGTCGGTAATTGCTTCGATCGCGATTATCTTTTTAGCTCTTGATCCAGTTGTTGATCAACCGGCAACGGCGATGCTAGCAGCGATTTTGGCTGGTTCAGTCCTGGGTTTTTTACCCTACAATTGGAACCCCGCCAAGATATTTTTGGGCGACACTGGCTCGATGTTTTTGGGTTTTATGATGGGTGTATTTGCGATTATTTCTGGTGCTAAGTTCGCGACCGCTCTTTTAGTTTTAGGTATTCCGGTTTTAGATGCAATTTGGGTAATCGCCAGACGTGCCCTTGCAGGCCAATCAATTATGAAGGCCGATAAAAAGCATTTACACCACCGTTTTTTGGAGGCTGGTTTTAGTGTCCGTCAAACAGTAATTATTTTATACGCCTTAGCTGGTGCCTTTGGCTTAGTTGCGTTGGCGACTGGCACTCGGGGTAAGATTATTTCGATTGGCGTTTTAGTGGTTGTGATGGTTATTATGGGATCAATGCTAGTATTAAAAGCGAGGAGCCGTCATCAAAAAGAAACTAGTTAGATTCTTTTTTATCTCTTTTATTGTTTTCATGATTCTGTCGATGGTCATTATTTATTCATTACCTAGCATCGGCTTGTTTCAATGAATAACGAAATCGATACAGGAATTTTCGACGGTCTAAGAGACAATGAGAAAATACATTTTGTTTGGCGGCGCAACCCGTTTACTTTTATTAAAGCCGCCAGCCTGATCACCTTCTTGACTTTATTGGCGGTTGGTTCGCTAATGGTTTTTGGGGCTAGTCCGGTTACATCATTAATGGTGGCCAGTTGGCTAATGGTGGTGCCGGTTGTAGTCGGTGTAAGTTGGTATATCTATCGCTACGATACTTACGTTTTAACTAATCAGCGGCTAATCGATATTGACCAAGAAAGTATCTGGCATCGAGCGGTTGCTGAGGCACCTCTAGAGAATATTCAAGACGTGACTTATGAGATTCGTGGACCAATTTCAACCTTGCTTAATATGGGGACAGTCGTAGTTCAAACCGCTTCAGTTAATACTCAGATATCGATCGAAGGCGTGACTGACCCACAGGCAATTCAGCAAGCAATCTTACGCCGGGCTCAAGAACGACGGAGAAAATCTCCAGCGGCTAATAAGGGTGCTTAGTAGTTGCCCCTGAGTTTCATGGCCTCAATGACTCGGCTTAAGCCGATGATATAGGCGCCTTGGCGCAATGAGCTATTGTGGATTTTGGCTGCTCCGGCGACGTCATCAAAAGCTTGCTCCATCTTTAGCTTGAGCTTGGTTTGAACCTCCTGAAGAGTCCAGTAAAAACCAGTGATGTTTTGGGTCCATTCAAAATAGCTAACCGTAACGCCACCAGCATTAGCGAGGATGTCAGGGATGACTATCTGGTTATTAGATTCGAGGATTTTGTCGGCAGCCGGGTCGGTTGGGCCGTTGGCTAACTCTAAAATAATTGGCGCTTTGATATTTTTAGCATTGTCAGCAGTAATTTGGTTTTCAAGGGCGGCGGGAATTAGTATGTCGACTTCAAGCTCCAATAGTTCCTCACTGGTTATTTTTTCTGCCTTTGGTTCCTGAACAGATCCAGTTTTATTTTTAGTTTTAATGACGTGGCCAATATTGAGACCATTTCGATCGACAATCCCGCCACGGGAATCAGACACGGCGATTATTTTTGCCCCTAAGTTCGAGAGGATCTGGGCGGCGTTCATGCCCGCATTGCCAAAGCCCTGGATGGCAATTGTTAATCCTTTAAGATCCTTTTTTTGTTTAGCTAAGTAGCGGCTCAAGACAAATATTCCACCCTGAGCAGTAGCAGTGTCGCGACCAAGGGAGCCGCCAAGCTGAATCGGTTTGCCGGTAATTACACCCGGATTATGCTGGCCAGTTGCGCGCGAGTATTCATCCATTATCCAGGCCATGGTCTGCGCATTAGTGTTAACGTCGGGCGCAGGAATGTCATTGTGGGGTCCGATAAAGGGCACGAGTTGGCGGGCAAACGAGCGACTGAGGCTTTCTAGTTCTAGTTCGGAAAGTTTTTTAGGATCAATTTCAATTCCTCCTTTACCGCCACCGTAGGGAATATCAACGACCGCGCACTTCCAGCTCATCCAGCCAGCCAAAGCCTTGACTTCGTCGAGGTCAACTTGCGGATGGTAACGTAACCCCCCTTTGTATGGACCGCGTGCACTAGAGTACTGAACCCGGTAACCAGTTGCGATCGCTTGCTGACCATTATCAAGCATAAAAGGCACTTGGACTTCAACCGACCGTTCCGGCTGACTAAGGATATTTACCACTTCGTCGTCAATTTTGAGTGTTTTGGCGGTAGAACTGACCAGCTCTAACATGTTTGAAAATGGGTTGCTCATGATCTCCTTACCTAACTAATAGAATTTTTTCTCTGCCGAGTGAGTTAAAAAGTTTATTGATAAGCTCCTGGTCGGGTTTGACATTGATATTGGTGGCGAAGCGGTGATTGCCATCTTCTTCGATAACACAATGAACAGGAACTGCCCCAGGTGCTTTGGCGAGAAATTCTTTTAACTCCATAAGTAGGGCACGATTAGCGCTGGCATCAAAAGTTAAATGAATTTCTCTAATTCGGGCTGGGTCGGTCGGTGGAGTAGTCGGTTTTCTCTTGGTTTTAATTTTGGCATCTTCAAGATTTTGAGCTGAGCTGACGAGAATTTTACGCTCCCCGTCGCGATCGTTCATCTTGCCCCTAACCATTAGAACCTGGTCGAGTTGCCAGAGGTCTTGTTTTTCCTTAAAGGTATTGGGGAAGACGACAAGTTCGATTTCGCCGGAAAAATCCTCGAATTTGGCGAAGGCCATTGGATCACCTTTCTTAGTGGTAATTTGCTTAATTTGGGTAATGATGCCACCGATTGTTACCTGCTGTTCAACCATAACGCTATTAAGGGTATTAATTGGTTGGTCGATTTTTTCGATTTTTTCTTTATGGGAATCGAGCGGATGTTCGCTGACGTAGACTGAGAGTAGTTCTTTCTCCCAAGCTAAGCGTTGTTTTTTAGTTGCAGGGGTTGCGGCAGCCAATTGGAGTTTGGTTGTAGGTGCAGCTGATTCAGAAAGGCCGCCAAATAAACTAACTTGGGCTGAGTTTTTTTCTTTTTCGATTGCCTGCGTAAACTTAATGATTAGATCAACATTGTCGAGGATTTGCTGACGCTCGGCAAAACAATCAAAGGCGCCACTCATTGCCAAGTTTTCTAAGGTTTTTTTGTTGACTGTCTCCGTTCCTAGGCGACTGCAAAAATCATCTAGGTCTTGATAGGAACCATTCTTCTTACGGTCTTCGACGATATTTTCCGAGACTTTATCGCCAATATTTTTAATTGCCGCCAGGCCAAAACGTATCTCCTTGCCTTCGTCACCGACGACACCAAACTCGACGAATGATTCGTTAACCGAGGGCGGTAGAACATGCAGACCCATCTTTTCAGCCTCGTTGATTTCGATCGAGATGCGATCAAGGTTGTTGATATCTGAGGTCATCAGCGCAGCCATAAACTCAGCCGGGTAATGCGCTTTAAGGTAGGCGGTCTGATAGGCGATAAGGGCATAGCAAGCAGCATGCGACTTGTTAAAACCGTATTTGGCCCAAGCTAACCACTCTTGCCAGAGGTTTTCGGCTTGGTCTCGCGTTATATAGCCGACTTTTTCGCAGCCAGCGACAAATTTGGGTTGGATTTTTTCCAGCACGGCCATAATCTTTTTAGCAACACCTTTGCGGAGCGTGTCAGCCTCGCCGCCAGTAAAACCAGCTAGGATCCGGCTCATGCTCATCATTTGCTCTTGGTAGACCATAACCCCGTAGGTCGGCTTGAGGACTTCTTCAACACTTTCATGAATGTAGACAACTTCTTTGCGTCCATGTTTGCCATCAATAAAGTCCGGAATAAATTCCATTGGGCCCGGACGATAAAGGGCAGCCATCGCGATAACGTCTTCGAGCTGAGAGGGTTTAAGTTCCTTGAGATAGCGTTTCATTCCACCAGATTCAAGCTGGAAGACGCCAGTTGTTTCACCTCGTGATAGTAGTTCGTAAGTTGGTTTATCGTCGAGTGGCAAATTGTCGATGTCAATTTCTTTATTGTGTCGCTTCTTGATAATCCTGAGGGCATTTTTGATGATCGTCAGGTTAGACAACCCCAAAAAGTCCATCTTAAGTAGGCCGACAGTCTCGCAGTCGACCATGCTGAATTGAGTTAAGGACTTCATTGGTCCTTTTTGGTTAGTAGCCAGTGGAACGTAATCGGTGAGTGGTTTGTCGGCAATAATGACTCCGCAGGCATGGGTTGAAGCGTGACGGGCAACGCCTTCGAGTTTCATGGCCATGTCGAGTAGATGTTTCATGTTCGGTTCGGAGTCATAGATTTCTTTGAGCTCTGCAACCCCTTCGAGTGATTCTTTAAGGGTGGTGCCTGGTTTGCCGGGGATAAGCTTGGCGATCCGATCGCCGTCGGCAAAACTCATACCTAGTGAGCGAGCGACATCGCGGATTGAGCCGCGGGCTGCCATTGTACCGAAGGTGATAATTTGGCCGACCCGCTCCTCGCCGTATTTTTCTTGGACATAACGTAAAACTTCGTCACGCCGGTCGTCGGCGAAGTCAATGTCGATATCGGGCATGGAGATGCGATCTGGATTTAGGAAGCGCTCAAAGAGTAACCCGTATTTGAGCGGATCCAAGTTGGTTATGCCTAAGATGTAAGCAATGATCGAGCCGGCAGCTGAGCCACGACCAGGGCCGACAATAATGCCTTGATCCTTCGACCAATTAACAAAATCCTGAACGATCAGGAAGTAATCTTCGAAGCCCATCTTTTTAATGACTTCCTTTTCGTATTCGAGACGTTCTCGCGCTTCTTGATTATCCGATTTGTATTTTTTTTCGAAGCCTTTGTCTAAGAGTTCGACAAAGTATTCATTGGCGGTTTTGTTTTTAACCGGAATATCAAACTTAGGCAGGATGTTTTTACCCAGCTCAAATTCCAGGTCAACATTTTCAGCGACTCTGAGAGTATTTTCGACCGCTTCACCAAAGGCTGAAAAACGGGTTTTCATTTCTTCTGGTGTGGCAACCGACAGATCCACATCTTTGAGCGTCATTCGATCCGCATCGTCCACGTCCTTGCCGGTTGAAACCGCAAGTAGTATTTCGTGGGCATCTTGGTCATCGTGGGTCAAGTAATGACTGTCACCGGTGGCAACGAGTGGCAAATTGAGTTTTTCACCAAGTTTTTTTACTGCCTGATTAACTGTAATTTGGTCCTTGAGAGCGGGATGGTCTTGGACTTCGAGAAACACGTTTTCGCGGCCAACGGTGTCCATGTAATATTTTAGAAGTTCTTCGGCCTCGGCTTGTTTGTTGCCCAGAATAGTTCGAGCCAATTCAGAGTTAAGACAGCCGGTTAAAACGGTAATCCCCTCTGAATGTTTACCTAGGAGTTCTTTGTCCATTCGGGGTTTATAGTAAAAGCCTTCCAGGTGGGAAACGGAAACCATCTTAATCAGATTGCGGTAGCCAGTTAGGTTACGGGCCAGCATCGTTAGATGATAGGGTTTGGAATCAAGACCGGCTTCCCGATCATTGAGGGTGCGTCGGGCCATGTAGGCTTCGACGCCAATGATTGGCTTGATGCCTGCATCCTTCGCCTTTTGATAGAACTCAATTGCTCCATACATTACGCCATGGTCTGTTAAAGCCATCGCTGGCATGTTATGCTCTTTGGCTCGTTCGATTAATTGATTGATTTTATTTAAGCCATCGAGCAAGGAATAATGACTATGAGTATGAAGATGGACAAAGCTCAAACTTCTCCTCCTGTTGAATACGTTTTTGTTGCCGGCCGGGTGCCAAAGCTGTCGTTGTTAGAACTGAAGGCGGTTTTTGATTTTGAAAACCTGCGTGTTCTTAACTTAACTAGTTCTCTGATTGTCGTCAAAGCCAACGCTTTAGTCGGCTCTGAACAGTTTAAGCGCCTTGGTAGTTTGCGTAAGGCTGGACAAATTATCGCCACATTTGACCGGGCGGATGAACTGGATTTAGGTATTCTCGAAAAGGCCTTGGGCGACCTAAGGGTCCTTGGAATTTCTTCCTTGACTAAAGGGTTTTCTGCGCTGCGTCTGGGAAAAGCAGTTAAAAAAGCTGGCCTGGTTCGTCGGTTTGTGGTGGCGAGCCATGGCGACTTGCTTACCGATGCGCAATCAAAAGGTCTTAAGAAAGGCTTGGAAGTTCTAATCTTTGAGGATGAAGGAAAGTTTAAGCTTGCGACAATTGAGCATAGTCAGGACATTGATGCCTTTCGTCATCGTGATCGCGATTTACCTGTTGCCGATCCGATTAGAGGGATGTTGCCTACAAAACTTGCCCGGGCAATGGTTAATTTAGCTCAGCCTCGTCCCAACCTTAAAATTTTGGATCCTTTTTGCGGTGTTGGTCGGGTTTTAATTGAAGCAATAGATTTGGGTTATGAGGTGGTTGGGAGCGATATTGATCCGGTTGCAGTCGAAGCAACTAAAAAGAATTTATCTTGGTTTAAAGCCGATAGCTATCAAATAGTGGAGACGGAGATTGCAAATTTGGATCGGCTTGATTTGAGCCAAGTTGGCGCGATTGTAACCGAGTCATTTATCGGCCAGCCCCAGCAAGCTCGGGTTAGTAAGCATGATCAAGGGCTAATCTTTGCTCAAGTTGCCCCGCTTTATCTGGATTTGTTTAAGCAGGCCGAACAGATTTCGACTCTGCAATCGTTGGTGGTGGTCTTTCCCGAAATTAATAATTCATCTTTACTCGATATCTTGATTGACAAGCTGCCTAAGAACAGGTATGATCTCGTCGATTCGGTCAGTGTAAGTCGACCTAGACAATTCATCGGTCGCTGCATTGGCATTTTTGCAAAAATTGATTAATTTTGGAGTGATATGGCTCATAAAAAGGCGGCCGGTTCGACTCGGCTCGGTCGCGATTCTGAATCAAAACGGTTAGGGGTAAAACGCTACGGTGGTAGTGTAATTGGTGCTGGCGAGATAATTATTAGGCAGCGGGGCACTAAATATCATCCAGGTAAAAACGTTAAGCGCGCCGGTGACGATTCCTTGGTTGCCTTAATTGCTGGCAAAGTTAAATTCCAGAAAATAAACCGTCGTCGCTTTACTGGTAGTTTAAAATCTGTCCAGTATGTTCATGTCGAACCGATTCCGGTTAAGGAATAATCATGAATGTTAAATATCTTGAAGCAGTAGTTAAAAAGCATGTAAAAAATAACCCGCCGCAACTTTCTTCGGGTGATGTTGTTCGTGTTCACCAGAAAGTCAAAGAGGGTAATAAAGAACGTATTCAGATTTTTGAAGGCATAGTTTTGCGAGTCAGAGGTGGTCTGGGTATTAATGGTACCTTTACTGTTCGTCGGACAACCGGTGGCATCGGTATTGAGCGAACCTTTCCTCTCCATTTGCCTTCAATTGTTAAAGTCGAGAAGGTTAAGCAGGTTAAACTTCGCCAATCTCGCCCTTATTACTTGCGTACGATGACCGCTAAACAGCTCAAAAAGAAAACTTTAGGTGATTTGGGTGATTATGTTGTTTTTGAGGAGCAGGATGCTTCCCATGACGAAGAGGAGATCAAAACTCAGCAAGAGGCTGAAGCCAAAGCTCGCGCAGAAGCTGAAGCCCAAAAAGAGGCCGAAGCCGAGGCCGAGGTAGCTAAAGCCAAAGCTCGTCACGAAACGCAAGAAAATCCCGGTACACAAGAAGGCAAATAAAAAAAAGGCCCGCTCGGGCCTTTTTTAGTGGGCTTAATCAATTTTTAGCTCTTTAAGATATTTTTGGCGCCACTTTATAAGATTTATGCTGTAGCGAGAAAGAGCGAAGATAGAACCTGTAGTTGTTAGGATTATAACGATCCAATTGAAAGGATTGTTTAGGCTTAACCAGGCCAAATAAGAGATGAGGCTTAGCCAAAAAAAGACAATCACGACAAAGTAAATCAAGCCGATAGTAGCCCAGGTTTTGGGCTGAAAATACTTTTTGCTTTTTTCGGCGCTGACTATCGCCAAGGCAGTAGATCCAGTAGCAATCGCTATTGGTAGCCAGGTGGGAAAGGTGTCGTTGCGTAATAGCATAAAAATCAGCAAGCAGATAAAGAAGATTCGGTCAGCATTGTAGTCAAGCTTCTTACCGAATTTTGAGGTGACCTGCCAACCACGAGCTAAGAAGCCATCGAAAGCATCAGTCAAAAATGCACCGATGATAAACCAGGTGACAAGTGTGAGGTTTTGGTAGTAAATAAGAGCAAGACCGGCAAAAACAAAGCGTAAGCCTGTTAAGAAGTTGACAAAAATAAGTTTAGAGGAGCGATTATTCATACGAATCAAATTGGTCTTAAGGGTGAGGAGTTGGCAACTAACTATCTTTTAAGTCGATCTTACCAAATTTTAGCTCGGAATAAGACCTATGGGATCGGCGAAGTCGATATTATTGCCAAGGACGGTGATGTTATAGTGCTAGTTGAAGTTAAAGCGGGGTCAACTACTAAATATGGCCTTCCGCTCGAAAGAGTCGACCGGCGTAAACAGGCAAAGCTTAGAAAGCTGGCCGCGCGGGTTAGTCAGGAATATCCCGATAGTTGCTTAAGAATTGATGTCATTGACGTTGCGGGAGATGGTCAAGTTGCTCACATTATTAGCGCAGTCGAAGCGGAATGATTCCACGGGAAAGTCTTGAGGCTAAGCATCGGAGTCAAGGTTTTGGACTGATTGCTGGTTTAGACGAGGTTGGTCGATCGTCTTGGGCTGGGCCACTCGTAATGGGTGCGGTGATTTTGCCGAATAATTTGCGCCTTAATGGCTTGCGTGACTCTAAATTACTGACAAGGTCTGAAAGAGATAGGCTCGCCCGAAGAATCAAAAAAAATGCCTTGAGTTGGTCGATCGGAATTGTCGCCGTGTCCGAACTTAACAGTTTTGGTTTGGCCGAGGGACTGCAATTGGCGGCGAAGCGAGCCATTGGTAACTTAAAACTTGTTCCTGATTTAGTTTTAGTCGACGGTCTTTATGAATTTAAAAAGCTTGATACTCGGCAGAAGGCGTACGTGAGAGCCGATATGACGATCCGTTGCGTTGCGGCGGCGTCAGTGGTGGCTAAGGTTGAACGGGATCGAATGATGAGAACGTTGCATCGAACTCATCAAAATTTAAGACGGTTTCGTTTTGATCTGAACAAAGGCTATCCATCACCTCTTCATCGACAAGAGCTAAGGTCACTAGGTCCAACTGGCTTTCATCGTACCTGTTTTAAACCAGTTGCTCGTGAATTGACTCGGCCACTTTTTTAAACCGAGCGATTAGGTTAGGATTAAAGCTATGAAAAAAGTGCGTGTAAGATTTGCACCCTCGCCGACAGGCGAGCTTCATTTAGGTGGAGCAAGAACAGCTCTCTATGATTACTTAGTTGCGCGAAATTTAGGCGGTCAGTTCGTCTTGCGTATCGAAGATACCGACCAAGAGCGCTATGTCGAGGGGAGTATGGAGCGATTTTTAGCTGATTTGGATTGGCTTGGATTGGCTCCAGACGAGGGGCCAGTTCAAGGTGGGGGATTCGAGCCGTATATCCAATCGGAGCGACTGGAGAGTCATCAAAAGATCGCCCAAGAACTACTAGAGAAGGGTTTAGCCTACTATGATTTTTCGACTAGTGCTGGCTCCGGTGGCTTCGAAGATGAAGCTTATAGGGCTGGCCGGGTAATTTACAGGGGAGAAGATCGTAACTTAAATCTTGAAGTAGCTCGAGAGAGGCTTGCAAACGGTGAAACAGCGGTTATCCGATTAAAAGTTCCGGCAGGCAAGATTGAATTTAATGATTTGGTCCGTGGCAAAGTGACCTTTGACTTGGCAACAGTTGACGATGCAGTTTTACTAAAGTCGGATGGTTATCCAACCTACCATTTAGCCAACGTTGTCGATGATTACCTGATGGAGATCAGTCATGTTTTGCGAGCCGAAGAGTGGTTGCCCAGTACTCCGAAGCATTTAGTGTTATATGACGGTTTAGGGTGGCCGCGGCCTGAGTTTGCGCATTTGCCCTTAATCTTGGCAACCGACAAAAAGAAGCTCTCAAAACGAGTGCACGGGGAGGGTGTCTGGATTGGTACTTATCGTGATCAGGGATATCTGCCCGAAGCCATTGTAAATTATTTAGCTTTATTAGGGTGGAATGCTGGCGGCGACCAAGAGTTTTTCAGTTTAGACGAGTTAGTAGCCAAATTTAGTCTTGATCGTGTCCATAAGGCCGGAGCGGTTTTCGACCCAATCAAACTCGACCATTTTCAAAACCATTATATTAAGCAGCTGACTGTAGACGATTTAGCAAAGCGCTTAGAATATTTTATTTCTTCCGATTTGGATCGAGATTTAGTCAGACGAGTTGCGACGGTTGTTCAGAATCGTTTAGTTAGGTTGGCGGACTTTGAAAGTTCCAGCCACTATTTTTTTGAGCTGCCGGAGTATGAAAAAGAAGATTTGGTTTTTAAAAAGTCAACGGCTGAATCCAGTTTGATGGGCTTGGATTTCGCCCATCAGGCTTTGTTTAGCCTGGACGAGGCGGGTTGGCAGATTGAAGAGACGTTAAATAGTCTTTTGGGTGAAGTGCGAGATCATAAAAATCTTACGAATGGCGATTTGTTTTGGCCGATTCGAGTCGCTCTTACAGGGCAACAAAAGTCTCCTTCCCCGAGCGAGTGCTTGTGGGTTTTAGGTAAAGACGAATCATTAAAGCGGTTGACGTTAGCTAAAGATAAGTTGGGCCAGTGATCAATAAGTTGAAAAACTTAGTCAGTGGTAAAAATTCCTTAGTTAGTGCCGCCACTATTCTTATCCTGACAACTTTGGCTTCGAACGTTTTAGGTCTATTGAGAGACCGGTTTTTTGCCCAAAAGATTCCCACTGATTTACTCGACACTTATTTTGCGGCGTTCAGAATCCCGGATTTCGTTTTTAACATTTTAATTCTCGGCACTATTACCGCCGCTTTTATTCCGGTTTTCCTTGAGTATCGGGAAAAGAATAAAGAAGACGCTTGGCGGGTTGTTCATATTATGTTGGGAGCAATAACAGTCAGCCTTTTAGGTATCTCAGTGCTACTACTGTTGCTAATGCCTTATCTTGTGCCCCTGCTGGTGCCGGATTTTTCAGCGGAAAAGCAGTCATTAACAGTCGAGTTGGCTAGAATTATGTTATTTCAACCAATTTTCTTTGGTTTTTCCTATTTATTTTCCGGCGTTCTTAATGCCCTGAAGAGATTTTTTGTCTATGCTTTGGCGCCGCTTGTTTATACCGCGGCTATTATTATTTCAACGTTGTTATTCGCCGATCAGCACGGTCCGAGCGCTCTGGTTTGGGGAGTGGTTGCTGGCTCGTTTTTACATATGGCAATTCAGTTATTAGTTGCTAAAAATATCGGTCTCAAATTGGCCTTTAGTTTTGATTTTTCCCATCCTGCGTTTAAAAAGATTCTGCGTTTAATGGTGCCAAGGTCTATTGGCTTGGGAATGCTTCAGGCGATGCTTTTAACATTTACTGCGATCGCATCAGCTTTGGGTCCTGGGGCGGTAGCAATTTATAGTTTGGCCGACAATATCCAAACGATGCCAACAGCTGTCTTTGGCTTGTCATTTATTACCGCCATGTATCCGACAATGTCGGAAAATGTCGCCCAAAAGAAAATTGGCGAGTTCGCTCATCTGATTTGGCGAGGGATTCGTTATTTAATCGTTTTGCTAGTGCCAGCTGGAATCGGTCTTATTCTTCTGCGTTCTCAGACTGTTCGTTTGATTCTTGGAACCGGCCATTTTGGTTGGGAGCAGACAATTTTAACCGCCGATACCCTAGGTCTGTTTTCATTGTCGCTCTTCTCTCAAGCCTTGGTAGTTTTAATCTCGAGAGCTTTTTACGCCCTGCACGATACTAAAACCCCGACTGTTATTTTAGTCATCGGTTATCTAATCTCTATTGGACTTGGCTGGTGGTTTGCGCCAGTGGCTGGTTTGGATTTGGGAGTGCCTGGTTTGGCTTTGGCATTTTCGCTTGGGAGTTTTGTCAGTTTGCTAATTCTATACTTAACGATTAGGGGACGGGTAAGCGAGCTTGCTGCTTTAGAAAAGGATCTTGGCCTGTTCTTTAGGAATTTGTTTATTGCCGGCATCGCTCTGGTGGCGGTAGTGCAACTAGAGAAGATAGTAATCGGCGGCTTGGTTGACATGGGTAAGTTTTGGGGAGTTTTTGTTCAGACTGCTGGTGCGATCGTGGTTGGTTCGTTGGTTTATCTTTGGTTATTGCAATTATTAAATGTTCCGGAGATCGAGCTAATCAAGAGATTTCTATTAATTAGGTTTTTTAAGCTCTCGGGACGTCAGCTTAAAAACACGGCCTTTGAGTTAGAAGATGCCAGTGAGCGTCACAATTAATGAACGACTTTTACAGTGATGTCGATCAGCAAAAAGAAAGAGGGCATGGTTCGGCTTGCACCTGGTGGGGCTTATTGGTTTTAATGATTATTATCGTTATTTTAGGCTCAATTTTTATTTGGAGGACACTTGGTAGTTAAAAGAAAAAACGTTGCTAAAACCAGCGAAGTGGCTCGGACTGACGATTTCTTCGAACAAAAAGAAAAGCAGCGAAGCGAAAAGAAGACCAAGCGAGGTTGTGGTTGGGGTAGTTGCTTAGGCATTATCATTATTTTAGTTTTTGTACTATTTCTACTTGGCCTTGGTCTGATATCGAGTACCGGTTTAGTCAAGGTTCCTATTATTAGTGCCGTAACTTACGGACAAGACCCTCAGCCAGTAAGAGTTGTTACGCCCGCCGACCAAACTGTCGAAGACGTTTTCGCAGGAGCAGTTAATGATGGCATGACGATTAGAATATCGGAGAGTCAACTTACCCGTTTACTTCAGCAACCTTCCGATACAGGACAGTTGACTTTTAAACAGTCTCAAGTTGCGATCGAATCGGATCGAGCCGAAATTTATAGCTTAGCTGGCGACGATAGCCAGTTAGTAATTAGGGCCGATTTGATTCCGGATGGGAACGACTTGATTGTTGATTCGATTCGTTTAGGCTATTTAAAACTGCCAACCGGATTGGCTCAGCGCTTGATTAGGCTTATCTCGGGTGAAGATTTGAGTTTATTGGGGCTCCTAGAGAAATATAACGTGAGTTCGATTGAGATTGAGCCTGGCAATGTTGTCTTGGGTATTTCGGATCAGGCCCAAGAACAAATTCTAGAAAAAGTTGACTTAGGAGAGTTGACGAGCCTTTCGACTTTAGAAGGAAAGAGCCTTTTGGATTTAAAGAACAATACCCTGACTAATACTGAACTCAAGGCGCTTTCTCAAAGTCTGGAGAGTCTGCCAGCAGAGGCTCAGAAGTTAATTACTCCCTACCTTAAATAGAAGGCAGTAGTTTTATCGGAGCGATGCCGATAGCTGAAGCCTCATTTGGTAATGGTTCGGCGAATCGACCGTCAGCGCTTAAAACCGAAATCAATCTACTCTGATTAATTAAGCGATTAGCAGCAGTGCCAACCGGTACGCAGGTCATTAGCGAGAGTCGAGGCTCATCAGTTGAGTCGGTAACGCTAACATCTGAAGGATTAACTACTACCTCATTAAATACTTCGTAAATATAGATTTGATCGTTAAAGCCAATGTAGATTTGATCGCCGTTTTGCATCTGATCGAGTAAGGCAAATGCCCGCTTGTATTGGCCGGGATCCCACCAATAGTAGCTGGAGTGGCCAAAAATAAAGACATTGCCGGTTTCATTAGGAAGGGCGGTGAAGCCATAGTGAACAACTCCCTTTTGCAGGTTTTCCAAGGCAATTTCGGGATCAGAACTACTGTTCCAAACCACAGGCGCCCGAAGATTGATACGGGGAATAAAGATCTGGTTTTGTGTAATTTGCAGCCCCGCAATACTAGCGGTAATGGCTGGAGCAACCGCTCTTCGGTCGCTGTTATTATCAGCCGTTGACGTTGTTTGATCGGTATTTAAGGATGGTGGTGGGGGCAAATCGGTAAGTTCTAAATTAGTATTGACGGGATCGGGATTAATCCTGTAGTTGAGTTTCTCCCAGAGTGAGGGGCCGCTAATTACTAAGTACATAATCAGCGAAGACAGAGAGAAGGTAGCGATAATCGCCAAGGAGGTTTTCCACCAATTCCTTTTCGGTTTTATAATCTTTACAGGAGCAGGAGCAGGAGCAGGAGCAGGAGCAGGAGCAGGAGCAGGAGCAGGAGCAGGAGCAGGAGCAGGAGCAGGAGCAGGAGCAGGCCTGTCCTGATTGTTTATCCAACTCTGGTCAATTGGAGAGTTTTCCTCATTCATTTTTGGCTACGTTGGGTCGCAGAGCGAAAATCAATACCGTACCAATTATCCAAGAGATAATTAAAATATTTGTCGAGATATCTAGAAAGCCGGTTGCAATCAAGGTTTCTGTTGTGCCGGAAAGATTACCAACATCGATTTGGTCACTGCTACCGGCTAAAAAGCCGTTAATCAAGATCGGGACTTGGGCCAATTGGTTATTGATTGAGCCAGCGCTAACCAAGACAACTTGATTCGCAATACTGCCGTTGGAATGAGTAGTGATTGAGTAAGTGCCAGGTAGGTTGTAGGTATAGGTGAGCGTATTTTGGTTCTTGATTACTGTTCCGTTACCAAGATCTATGATTGCAGGCAGTTCAGAATCTAAGTTAACTTCAAGAGGTGCCTGGCCTTGGATTGGGGAGACAGTTAAGCCGAGGCTGTTAAGGTTGACCCCTGGTGGACTGACGGTGATAACTCGGTTAAGCGAGTAATCCTTATCTTTAACGCTGTAGTTAATTTGAATACTGTAGATTCCAGGTTTGACTGTCTGACCCTGATCGTTTTTAAGGTCCCAATCAAAATCCCGACTCTGATTGACGGGCAGGTTGATTATTTCTTGAGCGCTTAGCGGACTGTAAACCAGCTCATCGGTTTCGGCATTACTTATAACAAATGGAGTAGTGCTCGGTAGCTGGATTGGATCAGGCCCATCGTTAATAAGGTTAAAGTTAACTACTTGATTAGTAGCGTACGAATTTTGACTAGTCGTTATCCTGGATTGAGAGAAGGGTTCGGCGGTGACCGTGACTTGACGGGTACCGGTTTGATTGCCGCAGGTTAAGGCTACTTGGTAGGTACCTGGGTCTTGAAACTGATGGTTGACAGTTAGTTGGGCTTGCGGCTCGGTTTGGCCATCGCCAAAATTCCAACTGCAGTTGTTAAGTTCGGTAGATCGCGACAGTTCGACCGAGAGAGGAGCTTGGCCCTTGATTGGGTCGAGTCCGAAGTTGAGCGGACCGGTCGTCGCTGAAGGCAGGTTAAGCGCTTCAAAATTGAGGCTAAATCCTTGGAACAGTGCTTTTTCACCCAAGAGCTCGCATTTTACCCGGATAAAGCGAGTGTTGTCAGGCAGAATTTGGGTTAGGTCAACTGAGTCAGGAACGGCAGCATTCGGATCGAGTCGAAAGTCGGGGCTGAATTCGCTGTAACTAATACCGTCTAGAGAGCTCGCAAATTTAACTTTTATCAGGGCGCCAGGCGTGTCTATTTTTTTAATACTCTGAAATCGGAAAAACTCTTTGACTTGAGGACTGCCAACGTCATATTGGCAAGTGCCAGGTTGTTCTTTATTGATTAGCGCCAGTCCGTCTTCCTTTAGCTCAAGATTTTCCGACACCATCAGACCCTTTTGCAAGTCGATCTTGGATTCGATTGTTGCAGTTCCTGGGACATTTGGTACGTCGGCAAAAATACTGATTAAACCTGACCGTTCGGCATAAATCAAAAACACCCCGCCAAAAAAAACGAGAGTTATGACAATAAACAAGATAATTCGCTGGCGCATTACTGGCAGCTTTCTATCGTTATTGGGATTTCTTTAGAACGGCTTTCGCCTTGGGAATTTTGGGCTATAACTTGGTAACTATAGACTTGGCCGACGACTAAATTAGTGCGATGGGTATAGCTTTGACTATTAACCTGGGTAATTACCTGGCCGTCGATGACAATGCTGTAATTGAAGGCATTTTCCGCCGCGGTCCAACTCAGTAGGTTTTCGGTTTGGCCGCCGTTACACAGAGGAATGATTGTTAGTGTGAATTCTCCTGGTGGAATTGACGCCGAGTCGGTTTGATTTGGAAGCTTTTCGATTCGACTAACTGTGAATGCGCCATTACTGTCGGTATAGGAGATATCGATATTGTCGCCAATCAATAAGTCGTCTTGGGTAATTGTTGCACTGTCGGAGATAATTTCGGGGTTTGATTCTAAGGTAAAGCTCAGCTCGCCTAAGTCAGTTGAGACTTTAAGTAAGTCATTATCAAATGACGTAATAGTTCCGTTGCGAGTAAAGGCGGAAATTTGAGTATTTGTGCGAGGTGAAGCCTCGGTACTCGGGTTGAAGTTGAGCCAGGTTATGATTCCGCCAACCAGTATTAAGCCGACCAGAATTCCAATAAAAACTTGACGTTGCACTGTTCTCCTGCGGAGGAAGCTTTAGACCCTCCTAATTCCATACTGAGTATATCAGGTTCAAAAAACTGTTTTTTGTGTGGAAAACTGGTAGAATCAGACGCTATGAATAACAGTAGTAAAATTCGTAATTTTGGGATCATTGCCCATATTGACCATGGCAAATCGACTTTGGCAGATCGGATGCTTGAGCAAACTCAGACCGTCGACAAGCGCTTGATGAAAGAGCAGTTGCTTGACCAAATGGATTTAGAGCGTGAGCGCGGTATTACGATTAAGCTCCAGCCGGTAACAATGAGCTGGCAGGGCTATACTCTTAATCTAATAGATACCCCTGGCCACGTCGATTTTGGCTATGAAGTTTCGCGCTCTTTAGCGGCCGTTGAGGGGGTTGTTCTATTGGTTGATGCCTCCCAAGGTATCCAAGCTCAAACCTTAACGACTCTCAATCAAGCGATCGATCAGAATCTTACTATTGTACCGGTCGTAAATAAAATAGATTTGCCTAATGCTGAGCCAGAGCGAGTTGCCCAAGAGTTAATTGATCTATTAAAGATCAAAGATGAAGAGATCATTTTCGCTTCTGGAAAAACCGGCGAAGGAGTCGCAGAAATTCTAGACCGCATTATTACAACTATTCCTGCGCCAATGTTGGCCGAAGGTCAACCGCTCAAGGCGATGATTTTTGATTCTGTTTATGATTCCTATCGAGGCGTTATTAGTTATATTCGGGTTTTTGAGGGCAGTCTAAAAAATCGCGAGCAAATTGTTTTTATGTCCAATGATACCCAGGACCAAGCCTTGGAAGTGGGCATATTTCAACCCAAGATGACTGCCAGGCCAGATTTGGCGGTGGGAATGATCGGCTATGTTGTAACCGGAGTTAAAGACGTTTCGGCTGCTCGAGTTGGCGATACGATCACAGGCACCTCTAATCGTGCCCAAAAACCATTGGTTGGTTATAAAGAAGTTGTGCCAATGGTTTACGCTGGGATGTTTGCGGCCGATGGGGATGTGGTCGGTTTGCGTGACGCCCTCGAAAAACTCAAGCTCAACGATTCGTCACTAAGTTTCGAGCCCGATTCGTCTAAGGCCTTTGGCTTAGGTTTTCGCTGCGGTTTTTTGGGTTTGCTCCATATGGAAATCGTAACCGAGCGGCTAGAGCGGGAGTTTAACCTAGAGCTCATCGTAACAACGCCGTCGGTCGCCCACAAAGAGGTGCAGGACCAAGGTAAAAAAGTTTATTCCGAGCCATGGGTTAAAGTTGAGATTGTCGTTCCGCAGCAGTTTTTGGGTTCGGTTATGGAGATCGCTCAGGCGCGGCGAGGTAAATTGATCGACACCGTTTATTTATCGGATGACGGCCAGAGTCAGCGGGCCGTTTTAAGTTATGAGCTACCGTTAGCCGAAGTAATTGTTAATTTTTACGACAAGCTTAAAAGCGTTTCTTCGGGTTATGCCTCAATGAACTACGAATTTATTGAGTATCGGGCTGATTCCAAGTTGATCAAATTATCTATTCTGGTTGCCGGTGAAGAGATTGATGAGCTGGCAATGATTGTCCATAGCAGTGAAGCTCAGACTCGAGGCCGAGAAATTACCGAAAAACTTAAGGAATTGATTCCTCAGCAAAATTTTGAGGTTACCTTGCAGGCAGCAATCGGCGGCAAGATTATTGCTCGTGAAACAATCAAGGCGTTGCGCAAAGACGTGACAGCCAAGCTTTATGGTGGCGACCGATCTCGTAAAGACAAGCTCTTAAAAAAGCAAAAAGCCGGCAAAAAACGCCTTAAAAAGCTTGGTAAAGTCGATATCCCAAGCGACGTGTTTATCAAATTACTAAAGTAATTGCTGCTCTAGAATTACTTCTTGATTATTTACATTTAGGTTATTTTTTTGTTATAAAACTAAAGTCTCTGCATTGCGGAGGCAATTTAATTAAGGGAGGTCGAACCCTTTGTGGAATGTATTGGTCCCATATGGGCTTGGTGACGGTATTTACGTCCCAAGTCTTTTAAATAGGACTTCAATGAATAACCCCGAGGAACAACACGTTCTTCATTCAATTCAGAAGCTTGCTAATTGGCTCACAGTTGAAGAGGCAGCTCAGCAAGTGCTAGGTTACTGCGTTGATGGTCGAACCGCTCATCCGATTTTCGGTATGCTAGGTGGAACCGGCGGGGCGTTACTAAGACTGATTCAGGCTTTTGTTCAGTCTCTACCAACCGGCCGGGATGAGGCATTGACTGAGATTGTTGAGAACCTGGATCAAGTTCTAGGGATTTGTCGGTCTAAGATTAAACTCTGTACTCATACTGATAACCACGCTTTGGCCAAACACGAGCCAACCGGCTGCGGTTATCTTAAGATGTATCGGGATTTTTCTGACGACTATGGTTTTCCAGGAGCGGATCGACTTGTTTCTAAGTTAGTTGAAGCACGAATGGAAGCGGATAAGTTCGAGATTTTGACGGGCAAGCATCAAGAAAT
>JAGQLE010000017.1 GCA_020429585.1 Candidatus Berkelbacteria bacterium | reverse complement strand
GTTCGAATCCCACTCTCTCCGCCATGTACCAGCTCGAAACTTTGTTTCGAATCGGTACATGGCTCCGCCAAAAGATTCGAAGGGCGCGGAGTTCAAAAAATATAGTTTGCGTGGAGCGCCCAGGCTCCGAGTCGGAGCGAGGAGGAATCCCACTCTCTCCGCCAAAAGTAAATAATAATTTAAAGTAGGTAGAAATGATCGTTAATTTTGAAAACGTTACTACTGAAGGCCTGGAATCTTCGCCGGTCGCCAAGGCGCTGGCTGGCTTACGAGCCAACGAAGCCAGATATTTTAAAAACAAATATGATCACGATTTTGACGCAGTGCCCGCTTCAGAAAATCAAGCCGCCCTTGAATATGTAGAAAATATCTTAAAAACCGAGCGGGAGATTGTAATCTCGGCCAAGCCCCTGGAAGTAGCTCAGTTCCAAACCGAAGACATTAAGTGGACATACGTATTTTACGAAAGTGGTTTGGCGGTAAGTGTTCTCTATTCTCCCACAAAGAAGGCGGTCGGATTTAAGTTATCCGACGGGATGGATGTGCCAACGGAATTAGAGGAAAAATTTAAGTTCGCCCGCCAAAAATCCAAACTGGCTGGAACGATCCGTGGTTCTTATTTTGTGATTAAAGGTAATTACTAGACAGCTTAGGTAATAAAAATAGACGGCCAGGCCGTCTATTTTTATTAGAGAAAAAAGATTCGTCTAGGCTTCTGGGTCGGTAAGGTGAGCGGAAACAAGCTTGGTCATTTCAAACATGTTTACAACGTCCTTGCCATCAAATACAGCTTTTAATTTTTCGTCAGCAACAATGTTTCGTTTGTTTTCTGGATCCTGCAAATTGTTTTCCTTGATGTAGGCCCAGATCTTTTTGGTAACTTCTGAGCGGGCCATTGGACCTTCGCCGATAACTGCTGCTAGCTCTTCGCTAACGTTCATTGGTTTTGATAAGCCTGATGCCATACAACCTCTTCCTTTATTTATAATTAAACTCATTCTAAACATACTTAGCTCTCTAATCCAATACCCAGCATGCTGGGAAAGTGTAATTTTAAAATCTGACAAAGTAGCTTATATCCGCGCTTTGCGGGTTGGTTTTAAGCTAGATTTGGTATAAAGTCCTGACTATGGCAAAAGATTTTGATATCCAGGTTCCTAAAGACCAGTACTTTGCTAAATACGACCACTTGCTTAGATTTATTTCCTATTATTACCAGGTTGATTTAGCTAAAAAGCTCAAGCCAAAAACAATGCTGGAGATTGGGATTGGCAATCGAACAGTTTCTAATTACCTAAAAGAGTATGGTTTTGCACTTGAGACCTGCGACTTTGACAAAGAGCTAAAGCCAGACCACGTCGCCGACATTCGCGATTTGCCAATGAAAGATAACAGCTACGACTTAGTCATGGCCTGCGAGATTATCGAGCACATTCCGTGGGAAGATATCGACCACGCATTTTCTGAACTCCATCGGGTATCTAAGAAGCACGTTTTAATTTCCACACCCTACACCGGCGCCGATTTTGAGTTGATCATTAAGACACCGGGTATGCTCTCGATTTTTAAAAAGCCTTACCTGGAATTTTTCTTTAAAATCCCTCTTTTCTTTAAGGGGATTAAATTTAAGGGCGAGCATTATTGGGAAATGGGCCGCAAGGGTTATCCAATTGGCAAAGTCCGAAAAAGCTTGCGTAAGTATTTTAGAATCATCAGAGAAGTGCGACCTGAACTCGATACCCGTCATCATTTTTTTGTTCTGGAAAAGAAGTAATAAATTAACTAAAATTCAATTATGATTACGACTTCAAATCTTACACTTGATAACTTCGTTGCAAAAATAGAAGAGCACCAACTTCATCCGGGCAATGGTAATTTGCGCCATTACCTTAATTTTCTATATCGGGATATCGATTTTAAAGATAAAAAAGTTCTTGATATTGGCGGTGGGACGGCTGTCCATAGTTTTTATGCCCGCTTACGCGGAGCAAAGTCGGCGCTGTGCCTAGAGCCCGAACTCGAGGGTTCGGCTGAGATTATGACAAGCCGATTTAATAAGATTTCCCAACTATTTCCAGCATTGGCGGTTAAACGCCAAACTCTAACCTTTCAGGATTTTGAACCGGGCAATGAGGTTTTTGATGTAGTTATTATTCATAACACTATTAACCATTTGGATGAGCCGGCAACAGAAAAGCTGTTAATTAGTCAAGAAGCTCGGGAAAGCTACCGGCAAATTTTTACCAAGCTTTACAATTTAATGTCGCCACACGCGCAGTTGGTGACGGCTGATTGTGCCCGCAACAATCTTTTTGGCAAGCTTAAACTTAAGAATCCTTTTTCGTCTTCGATTGACTGGAATAAGCATCAGCAGCCGGAAACTTGGGCTAAACTCTTAGCCCAGGTCGGTTTTGTTAATCCGCGGATACAATGGACACCCCCAAGTAAATTTGGCTTGGCTGGTCAGAAACTACTCTCTAATCAGACTGCCTCTTTTATGCTCAACAGTCATTTTTCCTTAAAGATGGACAAGATTGCCCAAAGAGATCAGGCTTAATTAAAGTTTCTTGGCGTAGGTCGGATTATAGAATTGCAGCATGAATCGAGGTAAGTAATGAATCGCTGGCTACCATTAGTTCCACCACTACTGGTTTATATTGTCAGTCTATTATTACTCACTGGTCCTAATTACTATGAAGTTTATCCGAATGCGGACAATGTTATGCATTTCTTGGGTGGAGCCTCGATTTTTACGATGGCCTATTTGGCAACTTATAAATTAAGGCTCGCTGACTCTTTTCTAAAACTTTCTTCCGGGCTACAGTTTTTGTTTTATTTGAGCTTCGTTGCTTTGTTTGTGGTTGGTTGGGAAGTTTATGAGTTCGGCTCAGATTTGTGGCTGGGGACGCGCACCCAGCCGAGTTTAGTCGATACGATTACCGACATGGTTATGGGGATGCTGGGCGGATTACTAAGTATTAGTTTATTTTTTAGCTTGAGACGAGGAGAGAAATGAGCAAATTTAGCGACGACGAATTAAAACAGAAATTAACACCAGAGCAGTACAAGATTATGCGTCAAAATGGTACCGAACCCGCCTTTACGGGGTCGCTTTTGCACGAAAAAGGTGACGGAATGTATAAATGCGCGGCATGTGGTGCGGAGTTGTTTAGCTCAGACACTAAGTTTGATTCTGGTACGGGTTGGCCAAGCTTTTACGATATTGCTAAGGAGAAAAGTGTTGAGCTTATTCCAGATAATAGTTATGGGATGAACCGAGTTGAGGTCCGATGCACTAACTGCGGTTCTCATCTTGGTCATGTTTTCGACGATGGTCCGCACAATGTCGACGGCAAAAAGGCGACCGGTAAGCGCTATTGCATTAACTCAGCTTGTCTTAATTTCGAACCCAAGGATGCTGCTTAGAATCCTTGGTTACTCTAAGCCGAGAAATTCTTCTTCGACTTGGGCGTAAAGGCTAATTAAGTCCGAGGTATAGCTCTTGTCTAGCCAGGTTGAATTAATTACCGTTTCGATTTCTTGGTTATTGAGAATTTCTTCTTTGACCTGAGCTTTTAAATCAGTGATATTTTGAGTCAAGCTGGCCTGCTTCTCTTTGGCCTCAATCCGTTTTTCCTTGAGGGTGGTTGCTAACTGTTCTAGTTTGGGATTGATTGTGTCGGGAGCGCCAACATCAATTCGACCAAGATCAAAATTTACAATTTCGGCGGCTTTTCTTAGTTCGGGCACTTTGAGCAAGAGGAGCTTGGAGAACCGGTCGACCTCGTCTTGAAGTTTTTTAGCATTATTACCTAACTTAATCGGCCCGAGAGAACTGTATTCCTGGCTCAGTTTGGTGACCTCAGTGGAGAACTCTTGGGCCTGTTCGACCGTTAAGGCGTAGCTGTCGAGTTTTATTAATTTGGCGCCACTGCCGGTTTGAGAACTAAGAGTTTGTTCAAGTCTTTTGAGAAGACCTTTGAGTTTGAGTTCGATTTGGCGGGCCTGATCATGGGCTATTTGTCTATGACTGGTAACAAATTCTCTAATTGCCGCAGATAACTGTTTATGATTTTGGCTATAGGCTGGGTCATTTTCTAAGTCAGGAATAGGAGCTAAGAGTGGTTCGAGTTTACCTAGCCAAATACCAAAGATTCTGGGTTGATCGGTTGGCTGAGAATTGTTTAGATCGAAGCCAGCCTTAAGCGTTGCTAAAACCGGCTTAAAGGCTTTTAGGCGTTTGTCGGTATAGAGTTCGGCCTCTTTAGGATTGTCAAGAAGAGCCTTGGCTTCAGTGGCGAATGGTTGGCTAGCTCTCTCTGGGTGGCCAGTTATCCCCAGGCAGTAGGCTAAAAAGAGAACATCATTGTAACCCTTTGAGGAAGGTGGAAGGGTGCCATTCTGGTTGAGGTTTTTGAGGTGGCTATAAAGTTCGTCGAGGTTGATATTTGATTGGTTTGCAATTTTGCCCAAAGTTTTAATTAGCGATTGGGCTAGAGTAGCAGCAGAATCAGCTTTCTTTTCCGGTGAGTTGATTTGGTTGAGCTTTGCCAGTTCGATTTTGTAAAAGGCTTGGATAGTTTGCTCAAGGAGGGTCTCCTCTGGCTTGGTTTTAGCTTTAACTATCTCGAGGACCGAATTTACAAATTCTTGCTGGCGCTTAACAATAAGCTTTTCGAATTTACTGATTCTGGCCGGTATCCGTTCGTCTTTCATTAGGTCTTCGATTAAAGCCTGTTTCTCGTTAATTTTTTCGATAATAGGAGCCGTTCGATTATTTAGCTCTTCTTTATTTTTAAGAAAAACCTCAAAGTCATTTTTTAGTTCGAGGACTTCGTCGGCAGTCAGCTTGTCACCCTCGCGAGCGATTTTTAAGTTTTTTAAGATCGGCGCTAAGGCTTCGGTTGCTTCAATTTTCCAAGCTTGGTATTCGGTCAAGTTGTCAGCTGCTTGCCGTTGGTTTTGCCGAACTGCTTGTTCGGTTTTGGATTCCAATTCTAGGAAGCGTTTTTCACCCTTTTCTTGTCCACCGAATTTTTTAATGTTTTCCTCTTTTTGTCGGCGAAAGCCTTCTAGAAACTTTTTGAGGTCGGTGATTTTTGCTCCAAGGGTAGAGTTTTTCTCTTCGAGTTGGCGGCCTTGGTTTTCTAAGGATGTAAGTTGCTCAGTTAAATCGTCTCGAGTCTGGTAGAGGTTCTGGATCAGATCCGGTAGAGCTCTAGCATCTTTCTCGCTTAAGTTGATGTCTATTAGATTTTGGCGCTGTTCTTCGATCTCGTCGGAAAAAGAGCTGTAGGAAGAGAGTTTTTCGGCAATTTCCGCTTCGTTTTTTTCGTGCTCAATTCTTTCTTGCTCTGCCAAGTTTGAGAATTCATCAAAAAGATTACTGGGGTCGAAATTCTTAAGGTCTTCGTTGACTGGTACTTGGGTAGATGAAGTATTTTTTTTGATCGGTACGTCAAAAATAGAAAGGAAGGTTTCACCCTTCCCCTTGTCTTCTTGGTCGTCAGCGGCTTGCACCGCAATTGAGTCTGCCATAGTTATTTTTGTATCTTGCCACGTTGGGTTAGTCAAGTTTGCTTGTCGATTGCCAACCAAATCGGCTAACTTAAATTTATGAGCGAAGATCAGATTCAGGAAGTCAAGGACCGGGTCGACTTGGTTGAGTTGGTCAAACAGTATGTGCCGCTTAAAGCGAGTGGGGTTAACCACAAGGGAGCTTGTCCTTTTCATAAGGAGAAAACACCCTCTTTTATGGTTAATTCTGAGCGGCAGATTTATAAGTGCTTTGGCTGCAACGAGGCTGGCGATGCGATTAGTTTTGTTCAAAAAATAGAAGGTTTGAATTTTCCCGAAGCTTTGCAGTTGTTGGCTGATCGGGTGGGGATAAAACTTAAACGGCAGAAGTCTAATGTCCAATACCAACAGGAGAAGGATCAGAAGACTACTTTGTATCGAATTAATGCTGCTTCAGCGAAATTTTTTAACTATATTTTACAAAATCATCCTTCGGCTCAACTGGCTCGAACTTATCTTATCGAACGAGGAATTAAGCCGGAATCAATTGAAAAGTTTCAGGTTGGTTTTGCGCCAGCAGGAGGAGTGTTACGAAATTGGTTGGTTAAACAAGGTGTAAAACCAGCCGATTTAAAGCTGGTCGGCCAGCCTGACCGGTTTAGAAACAGAATTATTTTTCCTTTGCGGGATCCACTGGGTAACGTGGTTGGATTTACCGGTCGGATTTTGCCTGGGGATAAATCAGGGCCAAAGTATTTTAATACGCCGGAGACGCCGGTCTTTAAAAAGAGCCAATTGCTCTATGGTTTATACGAAGGCCGCCAACAAATTAGACGCGATAACTTGGCAGTAATGGTCGAGGGACAGATGGATGTAATTATGTCTCATCAAATCGGTATTGGCGTAGCGGTGGCTAGCTCGGGCACAGCCTTAACCGAGAACCATTGGCGAGTTTTGCGCCGCTATGCTTCGAGGGTGATTTTAGCTTTGGATGCTGATCAGGCCGGGATTGCAGCAACGAAAAAATCTTTAAAAATGCTTATTAACCAAGATTTGGCAGTTAAAGTCACTCAATTCAAGGGCAAAAAAGACGCTGGGGAATTGATCGCCGAACAGCCGGACCAATGGCCAATTGCTCTTAAGGAGGCTCAGTCCGGCATCGATTGGCTAATCGCCGTTAATCTAGATTCGCTTACTCGCCCATTGTCGGCTCAGGCCAAGCGGGCGGTTGCGGCGGAAGTTTTACCATTTATTAAGCTGTTCTCAGATCCGGTTGAGCAGGCTCACTACTTAGCTCAATTAGCCAAAACCTTAGGCGTTAACGAGCAGTCGCTACGGGCAGCTCTCAGTCGAACAATCAGCCATAAAGCCAGTGATCGGCCACCCGAAATTAAGAAAAACGAACAGTTAACTTTGGAGGAACGCCTCTTGAGTGTTGTTTTAATCAATCCCGAATTAATTTCTAAGTTTGACGTTACTGCGGAGCTATTCGAATCTGACCCTTGGCTAAGTTGGCTTTTCAACCAGGTGGAAAACTGTTATAGTTCAGGTAAATGGCAGTCGACTGCCGATTTTTTGAGTAAAAACAAGGAATCAATTAGTAGAGAGGATCAGTTAAAAATTACTTCGATTTTAATGGAAATTGATCGAATCCAGGGGTTAGACTCCTCTTTAGAAGCAGTAGGCTTGGAGTTTGCGACCAGGATTAAGAGGAAGCGCCGCGAATCAACTAAAATCGATATTGCCGAACGAATTGCCAAGGCTGAAGCAGCTGGTGATCGTGGCCAGGTTAAAGACTTAATGAATGAGTTGCAAAATTTTTTAGGACTAAAAAAGTAAAATGCCCAAACGTAAACCAATTGCGAAAAAACCAGAGATTAAGCTTAATTTCTCTCCCGAAGTTAATAAGCTGATCAGAAAAGGCCAACGCCACAGTTTTGTTACCTATCAGGAGTTGATTCAAGTTATTCCTGAGGTTGAGAAAAAGCTGCCGATGCTTGATGAGATTTTTGCTTTTTTTGCCGAGCATGGGATCGAGGTTCGGGAAGCGCCCCGACGACTATTGCAAACCTATAGTGAAGAAGAACAAAAGAAACGCAAAAGCAAGCTCGAGCAAGGTGATATCTCAGAAATTTCTGACGATTCGGTTCGAATGTATCTAAGGGAGATCGGCAACATCTCCCTTTTGACGGCAGCCGACGAAGTTATGTTGGCAAAAAAAATTGAGATGGGTGATATCGTTGCTAAGAAAAAGTTAGCCGAGGCTAACTTAAGATTAGTCGTCTCGATCGCTAAAAAGTACATCGGCCGTGGTTTGACCCTGCTTGATTTAATTCAAGAAGGCAACTCCGGTTTATTAAGGGCGGTGGAAAAATTTAACTACCGCAAAGGCTTTAAATTTTCTACTTATGCTACTTGGTGGATTCGCCAAGCGATTACAAGGGCGATTGCGGACCAGGCTCGAACAATTCGTATTCCAGTTCATATGGTCGAACTAATTAATAAGCTGATCAGGATTCAGCGACAATTAGTTCAAGATCTCGGCCGAACCCCGTTGCCCGAAGAAATTGCCGCCGAGATGGGAATGCCAGTCGAAAAAGTTGAGCACATCCTTAAAATCAGCCAAGACATTGTTAGCTTAGAAGCACCGGTTGGCGAAGAAGAGGATTCAACCCTAGGTGATTTTTTACAAGATAAAGACAGTTTGTCGCCCGAAGAAACGGCTATTTATGAACTGCTTAAGGGGCATGTAGACGAGTTTTTGGGTTATCTGTCGCCACGCGAACAAAAGATTCTTAAAATGAGATTTGGACTTGAAGATGGTAAAACTCATACTCTCGAAGAGGTTGGTAAAGAGTTTGGAGTAACTCGTGAGCGAATTCGCCAGATTGAGGCAAAGGCTCTACAAAAACTTCGCAAGCACGAAACGGCTCAAAAACTCCGCGATTATTTGCGTTAATGACTAGATTTAAGCGAGCTTTACTTGCTTCGCTTATCGCAGTTTGTCTAACCGGTCTCTTTTTATTTTTGCAAGCTAGTTTTGCCGCCCAGATCGAGCTTAATCCAATTGCCTTTTCTCTTGGTAAATTTGAGGTCCGTTGGTACGGTCTTTTGATTGGTCTGTCCATTTTGATTGGATTTCCTTGGGCGGTAAAACGGGCGACTCAGCAAAATATCTTGCCAGACAGAGCTGAGTCGGTGTTGTGGTGGTCAATTGTTGGAGGCGCTGTCGGCGCTAGATTTTTATATGTGGTTCAAAACTTTGCTTTTTATCAACTGCACAGTCAACAGATTCTCGAAGTTTTTGATGGCGGGTTATCGATTCATGGCATGATTGCCGGCGGCTTAATTGCCGGTTACTTAGCTGCTAAGTTTTACGAAGTTAGGTTTTGGGATCTTGCCGATGCGGCCACGGCGCCAATGCTTTTAGGGATGGTAATTGGCCGCTTTGGTAACTTTGCCAATTATGAGCTATTTGGCTATCCGACCGAAGTCGCCTGGAAAATGTTTGTACCAAGCGATTTTAGGCCGGTGGCTTATGTGGATGAAGAATTTTTTCATCCGGTCTTTTTATATGATGCTATTTTAAATCTAGGCTTGCTTTTTTTGCTTTTAAGATTCAAAACTAAATTCCGAGGTGAACTATTATTGCGTTTTTTGGTTGGTATCGCCCTAACAAGATTTGTCGTTGAGTTTCTGAGGATTGGTGAGATTGTTGCCTTTGGCCTGACCAGTGCACAGCTTGCCAGCGTCATGATTTTGATTGTCGGTTTAATTTTGATTTTACTCGGACGGAAGGGCCGTATTCATTTTGATTAAGGTATTATTAGCTTATGGGTAAAATTTATACGCGCAGCGGTGATAAGGGGTTGACGAGTTTGCTCGGTGGCCGGCGTTTAAACAAAGGCGAACTAATTTTTGAACTCCTCGGTGACCTTGATGAACTGGGTGCCCAATTAGGCTGTGCCTGTTTAGATTTAAATACAGATACTCAAGTTCAAATTCGCCAGATTCAAGCTGATTTACTATCGATTGGCTCCCAATTGGCTGGAGCTGAAATCAAAGTAAAAGCGGAACGGATCAGCCAGCTCGAGAAGATGATTGACCAGGCTTGGGAGTCGGCGGGGCCACTTAGTAATTTTATTCTTGCCAGTGGTAGTAAGGCTGCGACTGAGCTTTTCTTGGCCCGAGCCATTGCCCGCCGAGCAGAGCGACAGGCTTGCCGGCTTAACGAGTCGCAAGTTGGGCAAAATATCATTATTTACTTAAACCGTTTGTCCGACGCCCTATTTGCCTTAGCTAGAGCAGAAAATAAGCGAGCTAATAAGCGCGAATTGGTTTGGCATGAAGCTGATTAGGTTTCTCAACTGGGTCTTTCTGTTGTTTGGCCTTGTCGTTTTAGGTTTGACCGGTGGCTACCTTTATTTGAGCCGGTCGGGGACAATCACAAGAACCATCCCTGTCATAGAAGGAATTAATAAAATCACCTCAGTGGTTGGCGTTCAACTGATCCAAAGTGCAAGCGCTGATGAAAGACAAGAAGTGCCAATTCTGATGTACCATTACGTGCGTGAAGTGGATAGTAATACTGATCCTTTAGGTTATGGCTTGTCGGTTTCGCCAGAGATTTTTGCCAGTCACCTGGCCGCTCTTGAGCAGGCTGGCTATACCACAATTACCCCTCAACAGTTTTTAAGTGGAGATTATCCGGACAAAAGCCTAATACTTAGCTTTGATGACGGTTATGATGATTTTTATTCGCAAGCTCGGCCGCTACTCCTAGAGCATCAAATGACCGCCATTGCATTCGTGATCTATGGTTTTTTGGATCAGGAAAACTATTTAAGCACTGGCCAGGTGGAAGAGCTGGTAGCTGACGGCTTTGAAATTGGCTCGCATACGGTTAGCCATCCAAATTTGACTAGTTTGGATGATACTCGCTTACAACAAGAGCTAATGGAGAGCCGAACTGCTTTAGAACGGCTAACTGGCAAACGAATTATCGCTATCTCTTATCCTTCGGGTGAGTATGATGAGCGGGTCTTAAGATATGCCAACTTTGTTGGCTATAAGTTTGGCGTAACGGTTGAAAATGGTTTAGTTGGAAGTAAAAACGAGCTCTTAAAGCTGCCCAGGGTCAGGGTTGGCGGCAATGAATCCGCTAATGACCTTTTGGCAGAGATTGAAAATCTTAGGTCTAGTTGAGTTGCTTAGCTGCGTTGGCGGCGGCAATAAGAACTGCCTCCGAATAAGTTGGGAAGGCATGGATGGTGTCTGTAAGTTGGTCAATCGTCAGTTTGGCTTTCATTGCTAAGGCAAGCTCATGAATGAGCTCGCCGGCGCTTTGACTCGCGATCGCTCCGCCAAGGATAAGCCGCGATTGTGGATCAACCACGATTTTAACTTGCCCCGTGGTAACCCGATCAGTTAGCGCTCGACCCAATTGGCCGATTTGGGCTCGGCCAACGACAAACGGTCGCTGATCCCTGGTTAACTGGGCTTCGGTTTGGCCGACGCTGGCCAATTCAGGCTCGCAAAATACCACCCTTGGAACAACCCGATAATCAGTGGTGGTTTTATGACCCAGAATGTTTTGGGCGACCACAGTCCCTTCATAGTGGGCAGTGTGGGTGTAAAGAAAATGGCCGGATACGTCACCAGCCGCCCATAAATAAGGCACCGAGCTTCTTAGAAGTTCGTCGGTTACTATTCCTTGCTTAGTTGTCTTAACACCTAGAACGTCGAGTTTTAAATCATCCAAGTTTGGCTTAGTGCCAGTAGCCAGCATAAGTTTTTGACTAACTACAGTGAGCTCTTGGCCATTTTGGTTGCCTGTAATTAAGATCTGTTCTTCCTGCCGACTAACATCTTCAGTGTCGAAATCGACAATAATTTTAACACCGAGGTCGGTTAGAGATTGATGAATAATCGCCGCTATTTCCGGTTCTTCGCGGCTCAGAATCGAGTTGTCTCTTTGAATTAAAGTGACGTCGCTACCAAAGCTGGCAAAAACAGTTGCAAACTCAACGCCGACTGGTCCGGCGCCCAGGATTGTAATCGATTCCGGCAGCTCCTCGAGGTTTATCGCCCGGCGACTTGTTAAAAAGTCAGTTTTGTTCAGACCCGGAATTGGCGGCACATTCAGACTTGTTCCCGTGGCGACTACAAAATGATCGCCTTTGTAGGTTTGGCCTGCAACCCGAATGGTTTTTTGGTCGGTAAATTCAGCTGTGCCTTTGATTAGCTTGATTCCGCGGCGGCTCAAGTCGGCATTACTAAGATTGCGACCGCCGGTTTGGGCAACGACTTGGTCTTTACCTTGTTTAAGTAATCGGTAATTGAGTCCTTTGAGTTCGAGATCAATTCCGAAGTGATGGGCATTTTTGATTTGACGGTAAACTTTTGCAGCCTTAAGGAGAGATTTAGTGGGAATGCAGGCATAGTTTGGGCATTCACCGCCTAGAAACTGGTCTCGTTCAATAACTAAAACTGACCGCCCGACAGCGGCGAGTGGATAGGCGGCTCCTAAGCCCGCTGAGCCGGCGCCGATTACGATTACATCAAACTGTTCCATACCCCTCCCTTGTTATTGTATCAATCGGTGAGCGGAATAATGATGTCTTGGCTAAAGTCCGGTTCGGTGACCCCGTATTGCTTCCAAACCGCATTAGGCAGACCCAAATCGGCCAAAAAAAGCCGGCCGACTAATTGACTGGCAAATTCCTTGAGCAGTCCTTCTTTGGGGTAAGCAAGAGTCAGAGTTTGGTCAGCTCTAATGGTAGGAAAGCGGCCTTTGCCAGTATTGCCATCGAGGCCGGACGGTAAGTCAATTGCTAGTTTTGGTGCCGGATAACGATTTGCGCCGTCGATTAAGTCAGCGGTTACCTGATCCAATTCACCGATTAAGTTATAGCCGATTAAACCGTCGATTATGAGATCAGCTTCCGGAAAGAGAGCGCCAGGCTCAAAGAACCTGACCCCGTATTTTTCGGCTAAGAGAAGTTGAGCTTTGGTCGCTCGCTTAAGTTCGTCGCGTGCCTTACTGAGGAGAACTAAGCAATGAGCGCCCCAAGTATGAAGACGGCGGGCAGCCGCAATCGCATCACCCCCGTTATGACCTGAGCCAGCTAAAATCAGAATTTTCTTACCTTTGCTGCTCTGCAAAAGGCGCCGACTTTGGATCGCAATGGCAGTGCCGGCATTTTCCATCATCATCTCTAAGGATAAGCCTAACTCACTAACAGCGTAGTCGTCGATTTGTTGCATTTGATCGACAGTGACTGAGCCGAGATTAGACATTGGTCTTAATTAGTGGGCGCATAAAATAAGAGATAACAAAGAGTGCGCTGGCAGCTAGGACGATCGTCGGTCCAGTGGCGGTATCTAGCTGAGTAGAGATAACAACGCCAGCTAGGGCGGAGATGAATCCACTAATGACTGCGCCGGCAATAAGGTCGCGGAAGGATTTAGCAATTAGATAGCTGGTTGCCGAAGGAATAAGAAAGAGTCCAGACAAAAGAATTATGCCAATCAACTTGATTCCTAGAGCAATCATCGTAGCGACGACAATACCAAAGATGATGTCATTGCGTCGCGTATCAATCCCTTCAACTGTGGCCAAGTCAGGATGGATAATCTCTAGGATTAATTGTTGGCGAATACTCCAGATAATCCCTAGGACTATTAAAGCTGCTACCCCGATAACAATAACGTCGGTATTTGACAGGGCTAATATGTCGCCGAATAACAGACCGAATAAATCGACTCGAACATTGTTAAGAAAAGTTAGGATAAATAAGCCTAGGGCGGCGATCGATGCGAACAAAACGCCCAGGACGGTATCAAAGCTTAAGCTGGTTCGCTTGCGGATTTCAAGGACAAGAATGCCGATCGCAATTGCAAAAACGATTGCCGTATAGCTTACGTCTAAGCCAAAAAGAACTCCTAGAGCAACACCGGTAAAAGCAGAATGCGAGATGGTGTCGGTGTAAAAGCTCATCCCCCGCATTTGGATAAAGCTACCTAGGATTCCACCAGTTACTGCTAGGATTGCGGCAGCAATCAGGGCGCGAATAATAAATGGTTCAAGCAGGATGGGGGGCAAGAATGAGTTCATTAAACCTACCTTTTAACTTCTTTTTGTATTCTGCTAATTCAGCCTGGTCGTGGGTAACGGTAATGATCGTTAAACCGTGTTCATGGTTAAGATGGTATAGCATATCGGTAATTGCACTCCGGCCCATCGCATCAATGCCAGCCGAAGCTTCGTCCAAGATTAGTAATTCGGGATGGCGAGCTAAAGCCCTGGCCAAAACGACCCGTTGAAGTTCGCCGCCTGACAAGACTGCTAGGCTTTTATTGAGGAGTTGATTAATTTTTAACTCGCGGCATACCTCTTGATCAGGAAAAGATACGGCCGATAAATCCAAAAATTCTTTAACTGTTAACGGTAATGTTCCCTGAAAATTAAAGCGTTGAGGGACATAGCCGACGGCGCTAGCTGGGAGTCGGTCGACTGCGGAGTCCTCGTAAATGAGTTTGCCTTTGGTTTCGAGCAGGCCTAAAAGCCCCTTGAGGAGCGTTGATTTTCCTGACCCGTTGGGGCCGGTGACAGCAAGCAAGTCTCCTTTGTTGAGCCTAAGGGAGATTGGTTTAGTAAACGGGTGGTCGTTAATGACGACAGCAAATTTTTTTAATTCAAGCATAACTTTAAATATTAGGTTGTTTTAGAAAATACAAGTTTCCGACTAGAGCTGATAGGTTGCCGCTAGCAACTAAGATACCCATTAGAACCAGTAGAATGCCAGCAATGATTTCGATGGCATGGGTATAGGGACCGATTTTTTGCACCCATTTAAAGGCGCTGCGGAGAAAAAGAGCAAAGACTAGAAACGGAAGCATCAGCCCAATAGAATAAGTAAATAAAAGCAGCGCGGAGCTGGCTACGGTGGCTGCCTGGGTGCCTAAGATCAAAATCGCACCAAGGACTGGTCCAACACAGGGTGTCCAGCCGATAGCAAATGTTAAACCAACTAAAAATGATTGCAAGTAGGAAAAACCTTGTTTGTTGCCCTTGATATTGACCCGAAAAGTTCTTTGTAGAAATGGAATTTTAATCAGACCGGTTACTAGAATCCCGAAAATGATTATAAGAATGCCGCCGATTAAGTTGAGCATATCCTGGGCAGCGACGATTTGACGGCCGAATAAACCTGCTAGAGCACCCAGGGCAGTAAAGGCGAGCGTAAAGCCTAATACAAAGGACAGAGTTGAATTGAGGACCTTATTTCTAAAATTAGAACTTTGACCAGTTTGGATGTCGTTAACGGAAACGCCAGCCAGGTTAGCTAAGAAGACTGGGACTAAAATTAAAACGCAGGGAGCAAAAAAAGATACTAGGCCAGCACCAAAGGCTACTGCTAGAGTCGGTTCGTTTTGCACCTTTAGATCCCGGCCGCTTTATTAAGTTCGGCCTGGATTTGCTCGGTACTCGAAGTGCCAAGGAGTCGCCCTGTTTCTTCGCCAGCAGCGTTAAAAAATATCAGGGTATGCTGAAAGCGTACTCCAAGTTCGGCAGCCAAATCTTCTTCGTCGGCATCAGTGTCGGTATCGAGGGTGTTGACTCTAAGGGCGACGACCGGATTATCCGGTTGGGAGTTAAATAGCTCCAAGTCGATTTTTGCTTGGGCGGCGCAGGTTGGGCACCAGTTGGCATAAAAGTTAAGGTAGTAGGGTGTATCTGAATCTTTAATTTTTTGAAAATTATCAGCATCAAATAAATAGTAATTAGCCGCGAGTGTTCCTTTGAGCCCGAGCTTTTCGCCGACCGTAGTTCCAGTTAAATTCGCGGCCGGAGTTTCGATAACTTCGTCAACTGCCTCTTCCGGCTTGCTTGTAACTTTTTGCTGGGTTGATAGGTAGCCAAAGATTCCAACTCCTAAGAGTGCTGCAATGCCGGTTCCTATCCAGAATTTTTTCATTTCTTAGTTCCGTTCTTATCTTTACTGTCTGGATTGATCGGATTTAAGTTTTTGGCTACTTCAGGAATTTTTTTGTGGATGGCCGCTCCAATGAATGAGATGGCGTAAAGAAAAGTCCCAACTGCTAAAAAGCCAAAAACGACAACCAAGACTTTAGAGAGATCGTGGGTTGGGACTAGGTCGCCATAGCCGATAGTTAGTAAGGTTGCACCGGTAAAGTAAAAGCTGTCTACCCAGCTCCAACCCTCGACAGCTCTAAAAATCCAGGTACCAGCACCTAGTAAACCAATTAAGGTTATTACTGCTTCAAAAACAAAAGTGTCTTTCTTCTTTGGTCGACTCATATATTTGCCAACCAGCTATTTGTTGGTGCTTTCTAATAGGGCGTTGGTCAAGAAACCGACCAGCCACAAAATAATTGCTGCCAATAAGGCGGTGCCAAAGCTTTCGATATTAAAGCCTTTGACGATCGTTGCCACTAACCAAAGCATGGCAGCGTTAATAATAAAGGTAAATAAACCGAGGCTTAGTAAAGTAATTGGTAGAGTCAAAAGGATTAAAACAGGGCGAATAATAGCATTAACTAGACCAAGGATCAGAGCGGCCACTAAGGCGGCATAAATACCGCTAATGGCGAAACCAGGCAAAAGGTAGGCAACACCGAGCAAAGCCAAGGAGTTTAATAGCCAACGCAAAATCAAATTCATAACAAATCAATTTTAACAGTTAGGCTGCTATTTAAAAAGAAACCTCGCAGAAGCGAGGTAGGGTTTAGACCGCAAGGGTGTTAACGAGGGATAAAATCTCTCGTTCGAGGTCGAGGTAGAGTGCGTCTTGGGCAATCTTCCGACCTCTGTCGGTTAGGTTGGGCACATTAATATTTTCGATAAGTCGATTATCGAAGTTGTTTTCTAGGCTTTCCAATAAATTGGCACCTAAATTAAGTTGGTGCCAAATCTCTTCATGTAATTCAATACTTTGACCCTCTTGTTCGAGAATCAAGAGAATTGCTAAGAGAACCTGGTGGTTCGGCATTGGCCTTTCCTTTCGGCGGTTCTAGGAGTTGGTCGTAGGTAGCGAAGAATCTTTCTAGATCCTGGTCGTGTTTTAGGTTGAGAATTAACTCAACAAGAGCGTTTTGGCCTTTCAATAGCGACTCCTTATTTTAAGGTTTAATTATTATAATTTAGTCAGGTGTAAAACTAAAGGAGCTTTATATGGCCGAAATAAAAACCAAAAAGAGTAAGCAGAGTGTTGCTGACTTTATTGCCTCAATTACGGATGAGCAACGCCGTCTTGACAGCGAAAAGGTTTTAAAGATTATTAGCGAAGAAACTGGTGAGCAGCCGGTGATGTGGGGTGATAGTATCGTCGGCTTCGGAACCTACAAATACATAAATTCCGCTGGCCAAGAGAATGAATGGATGGCGACCGGCTTTTCGCCCCGTAAACAAGCCTTAACCCTTTACATTATGCCTGGTTACGGCATGAGTAAGGATCTACTTAAAAAGTTAGGCAAACATAGTACAGGCAAAGCC
>JAGQLE010000016.1 GCA_020429585.1 Candidatus Berkelbacteria bacterium | reverse complement strand
CATGTTCATTCGCGGTTTGCCCGAGCTTGTTCTAAGTATTTAACTTTATCCAATATGGAGGCTTGGGGACGGGTTAAGGGTATTGATTTACTTGGGACGGCCGATTTTACCCATCCGGTTTGGTTGGCCGAAATCCGCAAGCAACTCCAAGAGGTATTACCAGGGATTTATGAGGTTAAGGATAAATATCGTGCTGATCTGCCGTATGCTGTAAAAAACCCGCGCCCACTTAGATTTATTCTTACCCACGAAATTGCCACCATTTGGAGCCAGGAGGGCAAGCTGCGGCGGATGCATACGGTCCTTATTTGTCCGTCAATGGAGTCGGCGATCAAGCTAACTAATGAGCTTGCACCTCTTGGCAAACTCGGTTCGGACGGACGGCCGATTTTGGGGATGAGTACACGCGAGTTGGCCGAGCGGGCCTGGGGAGTTGATGAGAAGATTCTAGTGATTCCCGCTCACGCCTGGACCCCTTGGTTTGCCGTCTTCGGCTCTAAGTCCGGTTTTGATTCGCTCGAAGAATGTTTTGGGAAAGACTTGGTCGGTCGGATTCCGGCGATCGAAACTGGTTTATCATCAGATCCTTATATGAACTGGCAATTATCCTCGCTCGACAATGTAGCTCTTATCTCTACCAGCGATGCCCATTCGCCGGACAATCTGGGGCGGGAGGCGACGGTTTTTGAAGTTGCCAACGAAAAGGATTTATCGTTCGATTTAATCTCGCAGATGATTTGGGAAGCAGCTCCGGCTAAGCGCCAGGAGAAGCTCGAAGCTCTAAATTCGAAAATCGAAACAAATTCTAAATCCAAAGAATTAAATCCAAAAACTATAAACTACAAACTATTAACTAAGAACTATCTTGATTACACAATTGAGTTTTTTGCCGAAGAGGGCAAATATCACCATGATGGCCATCGAACCTGTGGCGTTTGTTGGAAGCCAGAAGAGCGCAAAAGGCACAAAAATTTATGTACGAGTTGCGGCAAAGAGGTTACGGTAGGGGTGCTATCACGCATTGATGACTTGGCTGATCGGCAGTTTGGTTTTAAACCTAAAGGCGCGCCAGATTTTAAACAGATTGTGCCGATCCGCGACATCCTAAGCTCGATGTTGCAAAAAGGAAAAAAGACCAAGACAGTTGATCAGGTTTACTCATCCTTAGTACGGGGTTGTGGACCGGAGTTTGAGTTACTAATGAACGCGTCGTTAGAGCAAATAGAAAGCTCTAGTTCTATTGAATTTGCGACAGTCGTAGAAGCAATGAGGAAGGGTGACATTAAAATGAAGCCTGGTTATGATGGGGTTTACGGGGTGTTGGAGTTGCCTAATGCGGTTGCTTCTCAGCATTCATTGTTTCAAACGGAGGCGGCATGAGTAATAAAAATCAAAAAATGGGAATCATTATCGGCTCAGTGGCCTTAGCGCTGGTTTTGATTATTGGTTTAATTTTTATTGTTCCCGAACAATCATCTAAAGCAATCGAAGCCGGTTCGATTAACCTTAAGGTTGAGGATGGCGACCAAGAGTTTTTAAATTCATTACAAGAGGTCCAGGATCCTCAGGCTGCCGATCCGAGTTTTGGCGGTTCGGGTGTCGAACAAAGCCCAAGCTACGATATTGATACCTGGAAAAGGTTAATTAACGACTAACTGTAAATATCGAGTTTAAAATAATCAAGTGACGGATAAAACGCATCAATTAATCGGTTTAACGGCAGCGACTAGTTTATTTTTCGTCTTTCACCCTACTGATCAATTAACTTGGGGGATTGCTGGCACGATTGCAATCGGCTCTTTTATTGGTTCGGTATTGCCGGATATTGATCAGCCGACCTCGGATATCTGGGACGTTGTGCCAGCGGGTGAATGGCTGGGTAAATTAACCTCAAAATCCTTAGGTGGCCATCGTAATTTGTCGCATTCAATCCTGGGTTTTTTATTGTTTACCTTTTTATTTAACTGGTTAGTCCAGTCGTTTTTAAAAACGGGCACCTTTATTGATTCGCCGATTTTACTCGAAAGTTTTATGGCCGGCTTTATCGCTCATTTATTGGCTGACTCAGTAACCGTTATGGGGATTCCATTATTTTGGCCCTTTGGAGCAAATATGGGTTTTCCGCCCCGCCCTTTTCATGGAATTAGGATTTTAACCGGTAAATGGTTTGAGAACCTGATAGTTTTTCCGGGTGTGGTAATAGTCTTGGCTCTGATAATTATTACCAATAGCAATAATCTCGCCCTTTTTTAAAAGAAGCTAAGAATCAGCACGACGATAAAGCCGGTTGCAATGGCTAATTTAACAGTGATGGTAAAGAAAAATCCCAAAGCTGTGCCAGCGCCAACTTTTAAAGCTTTCTTTTTAGAGCTGCCAGCGGCAAGTTCGCCGATAACCGCTCCAAGGAACGGGGCAAAAATAATAAACCAAAAAGAAATTGGCAGAAGTAGGATCGAGGCAACAGTTCCGATAACAGCACCAACGATACCACTCTTGCTTGAGCCGAGTGCTTTGGCACCGGCTGGAGCAGCAATAAACTCAGTGATGTAAATAAAGATAGTAATCGCAAATAAAACGGTCAGTATTAAGACTGATGGAGATTGAAAATCTGTTGAAATTGATCTAGTTAGAAGGGCTAAAAATATTAAAGGTAAACCCGGTAGCGCTGGTAAGATAATGCCAGCTAGACCGATTAGGACTAGTGCTATTTCTAAAGTAATTATGATTGCATCAAACATAAGGCCATTGTAGATAAATAAGTTTAAAAAAAGTAGGGGTCTTGCGACCCCCCCCGTTTTTCTATATTTGCACCTTTTGTTCGAGTAGTTCCTTGATCGTAGCCACGACTAAGGGTGCTAGTTGGTGTTTGGTAATATGATCAGCGGCATTTTTTACCCCTTGGTGGGTTGCAGTACACTTGTTACTGCCATTATGGGCTTGGCAGTGAGAGTTGGTAACAGCCGAAAGGCCAACAATCTTGATGCCAAGTTTTCTAGGAAGACCAATCAACGCCTCGGCTTGAGGCGGAATCGAAATTCCAACCACTGAACAACGAAGCATTTGAGCTTTTAGTACCTCGGCCGGCTTCTCGTAAGAGCGGCGATTGATAATTACCCCTAGTCTTACTTGTTCGAGTTGCTTACCGATTACTCGAGGAGCAATTGTTTCTGAGATCAGGGTGCTTAGCTCTGGGTCGTAAGTTGGGTTGGGGTCAATAAATTCATCCTCGAGTAAATCCTCTCTAAAAGGAATTCTGAGTGGTGAGTCTCCTTCGTAGTAGTCGTCTTTTATTGCGACGATTGTGCCAGGTTTGATTCTTTCGACCACTGAACCGCTGGCCGACAAGAGTATGAAGGTTTGACAGCCATTAAGTCCAAAAACTCTAACTGGTTTTGCGACATCATTGATATCGCAGCCTTCGTATGCGTGACGACGACCGCATATAATAGCAACTTCTGGCCAAACTCTAATAATATCTTTGTGGCCGGATATCTGGCCGGCAGCAGGGAATTTAAGTTCAGAGAAGCTGATATCTTGATAGTCTGATCCTAAAAACTCAGTGGCATGATTGATAACGGCTTGCTGTCCCGAACCAAGCTCGATGCAGATCTTGGGGCGATGCGAACAGAGGGCCTTGAATTGCTCCGAAGATTTTCGAATGTCGATCAAGGCTTTGTCGAGTGGCTTCGTGTTAAGTTCCTCCCAATGTGACTTTAGTCACGGTCTAAGACCAGAATAGCAAAGTTTATCTTGCGGAATAGAGAAAAATATTTCATGCTAGAGCCATGCCAGAATTGCCAGAGGTTGAAACAGTTGCTCGCGGCCTGGACGGACGCCTTAAAGGTCAGTCGATAGACTCGATTGATATTAGGTATGCAAAAAGCTTCGATGTCTCTAAAGCGTTAATAGAAAAGCATGTAATCGGGGCAAAAGTTAAAAGGGTGTGGCGGCGGCAAAAGCTGTTGATTTTTGAGTTATCGACGGATTGGGCACTAGTTGCTCATTTAAAAATGACTGGACAGTTTGTGTTTGTGTTTAAGGGGGGTAGGGGTCAGGAGACAGGAAAGCAGAGCTATACTGGTGGTCATCCCCAAAAAGCTTACGAGCAAGATCTGCCCCATAAGCATACACATGTCGTTTTTAAATTAAGTTCCGGCACTTTGTATTTTAATGACCTTCGTAAGTTTGGGTGGATTAAGTTGCTTCCAAGCCAGCAGGGGGCAGTGAGCGGGGGGCGGCAGACATTGGATCAATTTCTGGCTGCGCAGGAGTTCAGTCCTGAGCCACTTTCTAAAGATTTTTCTGTTAGTTGGTTAAAAGAAAAGTTTAAGCGTCGCTCATTACCAATTAAGCAGGTGATTATGGACCAGAAAGTTGCAGGTGGAGTGGGCAATATTTATGCCGATGAGGCGTTGTTTAATGCGAGGCTTAGCCCTAAAAAAATCGCCAAGACGCTGACGGACTCAGACGTCACTAAGCTCTACTACTCAATTCGCAAGGTTTTGCGAATGGGTATTAAACACGGTGGTACAACTAGTAATAATTACCGCAATGCCGATGGCGAAGCCGGCCAAATGCAGAATTATCTAAAAGTTTATGGTCGCGAGGGCTTGCCCTGCAAGGATGATTGTCGAGGAGTCGTGGAGCGAATTCAGCTCGGCGGTCGCTCAACCCATTTTTGCCTAAGCTGTCAAAAATAAAAAAAGACTGAGCTGGGGGGGTATAGCTCAGTCGTGCTAGGCCAGCCGGCCATGCGTGTGATGTGTTTTTATCCCGTTTTTGCCTTTAGGCAAGTTGAGCTTACTTGGTAGCGGCCAGCGTGTCAAAGTGCTAGGCTTAAAGTATGAAACCAACATTATTAGTTTTGGCAGCGGGGATGGGGAGTCGGTATGGCGGCTTAAAGCAGGTTGACTCTGTTGGACCCGGTGGTCAAACCATTATTGATTATTCAGTTTACGATGCAATTAGAGCTGGCTTTGGCAAAGTTGTCTTTGTGATCCGTGAGGAATTTGCTGATCAATTTAGGCAAAAAGTTAGCGATAAATATCAAGATAAAATTGAGACAGCGGAAGTTTTTCAGGCGCTAGACAGCTTTTTGCCATCTGAATTTGAACTGCCTCCGAACCGGGTTAAGCCCTGGGGTACGGGTCATGCAATTCTAGTAGCCGAGTCAGCCATCAACGAACCGTTCTTGATGATTAATGCCGATGATTTTTACGGTCAAAAATCTTTTGCAGCGATGAGTGAATTTTTACAAAAGGATCCTCAGCCGGGTTTTGCTGAATCGTACGGCATGGTTGGCTTTATTTTGCGTAATACTTTATCCGAGCACGGAACGGTGTCGCGAGGAGTGTGCGAGCTCGATGATCGCAGCAATCTTACCTCGGTGGTTGAGTTTACTAAAATTGCCAAACGAGGTGAGCAGGCAGTACATACTGATGATTTAGGCGAGGAGTACCTGCTTAAAGGCAACGAAATTGTTTCGATGAACATGTGGGGGTTTCAGCCGTCAATCTTTGGTCATCTCAAGCACCAATTCCATCAGTTTTTAAACGATCATGGTTTCGAGGAAAAGTCAGAATTTTACATACCTTCGGTCGTCAATAGCTTGATCAACGAAAAAGAAGCAACTGTTAAAGTTTTGCCGACTGCCGAGCAGTGGTTTGGACTTACTTACAAAAAGGATTTGCTTTTTGCCCAAGAACAGATTGGAAAATTGATCAAAGAGGGACGGTATCCAGAAAACTTATTTTAAACTGACTATTAATTATAAAAAAAACACTACCAACTTAAAGACTCAGGCCTTGATTGTCGGTGTTGCCCAGGGAAAATTGAACTTGCTACCTATTCATATTCTGGATTTAATTCCAGAATCAGTTAAGCAGGAGTTTTCTGGTGAGGCAGGCCAGCTTAAAATAGTATTCGTCAATTCGCCACTTGAGAGAATCGTTTTAGCAGGTTTAGGCAAAAAGTTTAACCTGGAGGCAACTCGACGAATATTGGGTAAGGCGATATCTAGTTTGGATAAAGCTGTAAGTAAAGTTGGTCTCTACGCTACGGGGCTAGAGGATTATCTCGAAGATTTATTGGTAATTAGTTTAATTTCTAACTACCAATACTCTCATAAAAAAAATAAGCAGGTTAAAGAACTAACCGAGATCGTCATAGTTGCTGATAAAGAGCCTAGTCAGGACGTGTTTAAGCGTTCGGCAGCAGTTGCCAATGGCGTAGTGATTGCCCGTGATTTAGCCAATGCCCCAAGTAACTTAATGACTCCAAAGTCTTTGGCTGCCGCCGCGAAAAAAGTCGCCAAAGAAATTGCAGGTTTGAGCTGTAAGATTAAAGGCTTACCCGAACTAACCAAGGAAAACTTTGGCGCTCTATTGGCGGTCTCGCAAGGTTCTCACCAGGAGCCACAGCTCATTGAAATGAGTTACAAGCATCCTCAGGCGAAAAGAAGAATTGCTTTAGTCGGCAAAGGCGTCACCTTTGACAGTGGCGGAATAAATATTAAGCCTACGCCAGGGATGGAAGAGATGAAGATCGATATGGCCGGAGGAGCAGTGGTCGTTGGTGTGATGGCGGCGATTGCTCAGTTGGATCTGCCGCTCGAAGTAATCGGAATTGTGCCAGCAACCGAGAATATGCCCAGCGGGGCAGCAATTAAGCCATCAGATATTGTCAGAAGCCGGTCTGGATTGACGGTCGAGGTCGCTAATACTGATGCCGAAGGGCGGATGATCTTAGCTGACGGCTTAGATTACGCTAAGGAATTTAAGCCCGACGAAATTATAGATCTAGCAACTCTTACGGGTGCTGCCCTGGTTGCCTTTGGTCATGAGCGGGCCGCCTTAGTTGGTAATAATAAAAAACTTAATCAGTTGATGATTGATGCCGGCGAGAGGTCTGGTGAGGGAGTCTGGCAGTTGCCTCTCGACAACGATTACCGCACCCATGTTAAATCGGAAATTGCGGATGTCAAAAACCTAGGTGAAGGACGAAATGCTGGCGTAATCGCTGGCGCTGCCTTTTTAGAGAAGTTTATTCCCAAGGATACGCCCTGGGCTCATTTGGATATTGCTGGTCCGGCGATCAAATCCAAGCCTCGAAGTTATGAATCTAGAGGTGGAACCGGCTGGGGAGTTAGATTACTAGTCGAGTATTTAAAATCTCTAAATTAGCTTTAATCGATTTAATAACTTGACTAATATAGAACTTTTTTGGCACAATTTACTTAATGAATAATTTCAATAGCATTATTACCGTGGTCTTTATTATTCTCGGCTTAACGCCGCGGAGTGCTGCTGTTGTCAAAGTTCAGTAAAAAATTTAGCAACCAAAGCAAGCGCTCCGCCTCGGCGGGGCGCTTTTTATAAGGGAGAGTAGTATGGAAATGTTATCAAGGATGTGGCGTGAACCATCGACAGAGCCACCTAGAACGAAGAGATCAGAGGTTTTGGATACTTATTATAAAGAGGTGATGGCACTAGAAGAGGGAAGATTTGAATCATTGGTAAATAAAGTAAGTGAGGGTAACTATGTACCCACTTCAAGGTTACCTTTGGATGAATATCGAAGCCAAGTAGAGGAACGAGATTCTCAAGAGCTGGCATTAGTAAGAGAGCAGATTGGCAACCGACCCATGAGAGGTAAGCCGGTCGTAGACTTTTTAATGTAGAAAGGAAGTTATGAATTTACTTTTAGTTCAATGCAGAACTGATGATTCGGCACCTCATGAATACGGTTGTATTCAAAGCCATACTAGGTTAACCGATTCTCAAATCACCGTTGTTAATCCGGTCAAGAACCCTGGGCGTTTAACTCAGGCAAATTTAGATGAGTTCGATGCGGCGATCGTCGGTGGCTCGGGGGAGTTTAGCTTGTCGCATAAAGAGAATTTTGAGTTTGCACTCGATGAAATCCGGCCATTTCTAGACAAAGTTTTAGAAAAAGAAATGCCTTTTTTGGGCATGTGTCTGGGACATCAGATTTTAGCTTGGCACCTGGGCGCCAGGGTTGAGGCCGATCCTAGCCAGCAAGAAGTAGGTTCATTTGAAGTAACGTTAACCGACAAAAGAGCGGTTGATCCAGTATTTAAAGATTTGCCTAAAAAGTTTATGGCCCAGCACGGTCATCAGGATTCTGTAATGGAGTTGCCAACTGGTGCGGTTCATCTTTCGAGCGGTGTTAAAAATAGGATCGGAGGATTTCGGGTTGGCGATAAGGCATATGGATTACAGTTTCATCCTGAGTTAACGCTCGATGATTTAATGACTCGCTTAGCCCTTTATCCAGAATATCTAGGTGGGCGGACGATTGACGAAGCTCGTCGGGATTTTAAAGAATCGCCTATGGCGCCGCTGTCAATCAAGAATTTTTTTAACCGGGTTGTTCTTTCTGAATCACCGGAAGTAGTATCTGAGCCAGCTTTAGCAAAAGTATAATAAATTCGACTTTACCCGGTAATCGCTATACGCTACTACTATGGCGACAATTAAAACGACCGGTATTGTTTTGAGACGGCGCAACTATGGCGAGGCTGATCGGATTTTGGATATTTTTACTCCGGGTCTTGGAAAGATCTCGGCAATCGCCAAGGGGAGTCGTCGGCCTAAAAGTAGATTGGCGGGGCATATTGAGCAGTTTAGCCTAACTAATTTTTTACTGGCCGAGGGACGAATTTGGTACATAGTAACGTCCGCCGAAACAGAGGAGCATTTTGGGTTAGACCAAAGCTTGGAGTTTATTGAATCGGTTAGCTACTTAACTAGGTTGACTGATCGGTTCGTTCCTCGCGAGGAGCAGTCAGCCGAAATATATAATTTGCTTTTGTCCAGCCTTAGGCAATTATCAGGTGGTAAAGTTGGCCTGCTTTTGCGCCAGTTCGAATGGCAACTCATGCTTAAAGTTGGTTTCCAGCCCGAGTTAAGATTTTGCAGCCATTGCAGTGGCCAACTTGATTCGACAGCTCTTGGATTATGTCCGACAACCGGTGGGGCTCTTTGTCCTGTCTGCTTAAGAGCAGAGCCGATTCATGTACCAATTCAACCCAATACGTTAAAGATTTTACGGTTGTTTGAGCGCGCGCCAATTCAACTCTCGGCTAAAATTCAAGGCAATCAGACGGTCAATCAGGAACTTGAGCGCGTTACAAAAGCTTTTATGGAAAGTATTTTAGAGAGTTCGGTTGAACCGAAGCTTGTCCATTAAGTTAACTAATTTTAGATAGTCTTATGTAAAGAGTTAACCCTGACACGAAGTCGAAGGACTTGGTAAGCGGCTGGATACTTTTTTGGTAGTTGGATTGCTGCAGTTGCTTAGTATTTTTTCTAAAAATTGAGTCGGGTACATTGGCTCAGATTCAGCCAGGGCTTGGTGGTATATGACCGTCGACGGAGTTAGGCCGGGGATTGAGTTAGCCTCGATGATAATCAACTCGCCATTTTTAATATTCATAAAAGCATCAATCCGAGCAAAGCCGTTAATACCCAACCGGTTTGCAACTGTTTCCAGTCTTTTCTTGGCTGATTTGGTAACTTCTTTGGGGATGCACTTAGTTGGAGGTGGTGTAATATTAACACCGGTTCCACCCTGAAATTTTTCTTCGACCGAGAGAATACTACCGCTGGCAATCGTAACACTGGGATTCATTGCCTTAAGGTTGCCCTTTTCCCCATAAACACCAATCGTAACCTCGATCCAACCTGTCTTAGGCTTCCAAAAGATTTCGTTGTCGACGATCAAAACTTGATCGGTCTCAACAAATTTTTCGAACATTATATTTTCCGGACAACTAGTTGGTAGTTCGATAATGCTATTTTGGTCTTTTAGGGTTCCGCTAGGAATCCGTTCGAAGCCCCCGAGTAAGAAGCGGAGGTATTTAATTAGGTCGTCACTGGTGTAGAGCCGTGCAATTCCCGCTGAGCAGCCGTCACCAATCGGTTTAACAATTACTGAGTGACATTTAAGTCGACTTAGGATTCTTTTCCAGACTTCCTGGATTTGCTCCTGGTCTGCACCTCGGAGTTGATGGGGGTTGGTGAGGAGTTTGGGTAGAGTGTGGATTCCTTGGTTTTCTAATCCCAAGAGGGCTTTGCCAGTTTTAAATTTATCCATACAGAGTGCGGCAGCTACAGAGTCTGAGCCAGTGTAAGGGGTACTAGCTTGTTCAAGTTTTTGTTGGAGTTGGCCATTTTCGCCGATTCCACCATGAAGAGCGATAAAAACAAGCGGGGAGCTGGCAATAAAATCGTCAAGAGAGCTTTTTTTGGCGATAAAGTTCTTTTGGGTGTAATAATCTTCTTTGATTCCAAGTTGGTTTTTGATTTCTGTGCGAAGAGGCGCGATTTTTGCTTCGAGCTTTTTAGAGTTTTGGCAGGCTCCGGCCATTTCCTCGACGGTATGATGCATGGTTAGGCAATAGGGAACATGCCAAACATCGCCTCGATTGTCTAAAAGATGAGGCTCGGGATCAAATAAGTTGGATTTGCATAGCTTGAGCCAGACATTAGTGCCGCTCATGACCGAAACTTGGCGTTCGGCAGTATCTCCTCCGAAAATTATATTAACCGGTTGATGATTCGACTTGGCTTGATGGTTAATGCTTAAGCTGTGACCTTGGCGTTGGCAGCCTCTACTAATTAAATAGCGCAAGACATCTTCGCGACTCATTCCAAGTTGGGCAGCTTGCAAGAATAAAAAGCTATTTTGCTCCATGCCACTGATCGGGTTAAAGTCAGAAAACCAGATCTCGCCATTTTCTAAAACCCAGCCGTCAAAGCGAGCGACGTCGCGCATGCCAAACAGTTTAAAAATCTGTTCGCCTTGGGTTTTGATTTTAGCTGTAACTTCGGGGGCAAAGCGCGGTGGACTGTGCCAGGTTACTTGTCGGGTTGGTAAGTATTTTTTTCGGTAGTCAAAAATTTGATTTTCTGAGTAATCGATTTCGACCTCGGTTGGAATTAAGGCGACGGGTTGATTTTTATCACCTTCGAGGATAATCATTGTAAATTCAACTCCAGCCACAAACGGTTCGATAACGATCCGATTATCGATGCCTTGGTTGAATATTTTTTTGGCTTGGCGCAATGCTTCTCGAGGGGTAGAAGCAGTAAAAACCCCAATGCTCGAGCCAGCGCGAGCTGGTTTGACCACGACCCGATTGAGTTGGTGCTGGCGGAAAAAGTCCTGCATCTCGGTTTGGTCGATACCTTCGTCGGTAAATTCGACTAAGGCAGACGGAATGGTATGAAAGCCGTTTGCGGCCAAGATTTTAGTCGAGTTATATTTGTCGAACGAGTCACGACAGGCGCCGGCGCCACTGCCGATAAACTCGATTTGGTTTTCTTCCAGCAGTTCTTGTAATTCTCCGTCTTCGCCGAATTTGCCATGAATAGCCGGAAAAACAACATCAACGCCCTTGAGGCGTTGAATTAATTGATCTTCAGGGAGTGTTTTTCCTTCTGCGGCAAGTTTAAAATCGAAGTCGGAAGGGGTATTGGAATAAAGTTGCGGTCGAGAAAGTTCGTAGGCGGTATTGTGTTGGTCGAAGTAAATCGGAATAATTTCAATATCACTTGCTTGTAAATTGTCCATGGCCGAACGAGCGGAATTAAGCGAAATACCTCGTTCGAACGATGGCCCTCCACACAA
>JAGQLE010000015.1 GCA_020429585.1 Candidatus Berkelbacteria bacterium | reverse complement strand
CGCGCGACCTCGGTCGAGGTCAGCAATGACCGGATTAATCCGGTCATCCTTTTTTGATAATTTCTCAATCAAAGCGTCTAATGACGCTTGACCTCGGTTGAGGTCAGCAATAACGATGTTCATCAGAACACCCCCTTCTTTTTTTTAATGCCAGCATCTTAACTAATCTTACTTGATTTGTCAAGTTGCCTATGTCAGAATAGTGAGTCATGAAATTCACTATCCTAACCCTACATCCAAAAATGATCGAGCCATTCTTGAACGAGTCTATTTTAGGCCGGGCGCAGCAGGATGGCAAGATTACAATTGACGTTCGCAACCTACGCGATTGGGCCACCGACAAGCACAAGACCGTCGACGATACTCCTTATGGTGGTGGCGCTGGAATGGTAATTAAGGTTGACGTTGTCGACCGCGCTATAGCCGATATTAAATCCCAAAATACTGAATACGCAGTACAAAATACTATCCTCCTTACCCCTAAGGGCGAGACATTCGACCAAAAATTTGCTCAAAAAATTGCAAACAAAAACCAACACCTAATCTTAATTGCCGGCCACTACGAAGGATTCGACGAACGAATCTTTAAGCTCGTCGATCAGCAAATCTCTATTGGAAATTTTGTTTTAACTGGCGGCGAGCTGCCAGCCGCTGTCATTATTGATGCAGTTGCCCGACTTATCCCGGGCGTACTCGGCAACTCCGAATCGCTTGCTTCCGAGTCGCATTCCAAACCAGGCCAACTCGACCATCCGCACTACACTAAACCTGACAACTATACCCCCGTCAGCCAGCCCAATCTAGGAGAATTAGTTGTTCCGGATGTCTTAAAATCTGGCGATCATCAAAAAATCTCTGATTGGCGGAGTAAGAATACAAAGACAAGCTAATCATAAGAATATCTCCCGCATAAGCTTAGACCTCATACGACTGTCATCTAGAGTGGAGCACTTAGCGCAATCGAGAGATTTCTCCACGCACTCCTGCGTCGCTTAGTCGAGATGACACAGAAAAGATTAAACCGGATAGATTTGTAACATATTGGACATATAATTCCTTGACTCTCCAACCTGTTAAAGGTAAAATAGCTTCGTTTACAAAGGAGGCTTAAATGAAAGACGAAGCCATGTACGCGATTTTAAAGCGCGTCCAGCAAAATCTTTCTTGCCCCGTCTGCAAAAGGCAATTTAAATTAGAGGAGCTAAAAGTCAAAGGTGTCCTAGATAGGAATTATCTTATTCAAGCCTCTTGTTACGATAATCACTCACCTGCCTTGGTTCTGTTCATTGCGAGCGGAGTTAAAAAGGGCGATCAAATCGTATCAACGGACGACGTAATTGACCTCCACAAAACCCTAAAGGATTTTACCGGAGACTTTAAATCCGCTTTTCATAAAATAGATCAATCAAATAAATAAAATGACTACAGAAAAAATCAACCTATCAGCCTTACTTCGTACTAAGAAAAAGGCCAAAGCCATCCGCAACTCCGGAATGATTCCGGCTGTTTTGTATGGCCACGATGTCGAGAATACATCGCTTCAACTCGACTCGAAGAAATTCGAGAAGATCTACGACGAAGCTGGCGGTAATACTTTAATCGACCTCGAAGTCGAAGGTAAAAAAGAGCCAGTTAGGGTTTTAGTTCAGGACATCCAGTTTGATCCAATCGTCGGCAATATTACCCATGCCGACCTGTACGCCGTCAACCTCAAGGAAAAAGTTGTTACTGAGATTCCACTTAAGTTTACAGGTGAATCAGCGGCTGTCGTTGACCTAGAGGGCAACCTCGTCACTAACTTAACCGAAGTCGAGGTTAAGGCCTTGCCAACCGACCTTATCTCGGAAATCGAAGTTGATATCTCTCAACTTAAAACCTTTGATGATGTTATCCGGGCTTCCGACCTCAAACTTCCTGATACGATTGAACTTATGGAAGATCCAGAGAGAGCCATTGCTCTCGTTACTGAGCCTCGCTCTGAGGAAGAAATGGAAGCTCTCGACGAAGATACTAGTGCTGCCGAAGAAGCTGCGGTTGAAGAACTTGGTAAAGATAAAGAACAGCCCGAAGAAGGCGAAGAGGGCGGCGAAGAAGCTGCTGACGAAGACGAAGAGGCTAAAGAAAAATAATCTAACCAAAAAAAAGAAGCTCCCGTTTGGGAGCTTCTTTTTTATACCTACTTAATCGGGTTAATCTCTTCTTTAAGCTTTTTAATTACTCCCACATCTACAACCGTACCCTGCTCACCCCCGTTACGATGGCTAATCGCGACCAGAACAGATGCA
>JAGQLE010000014.1 GCA_020429585.1 Candidatus Berkelbacteria bacterium | reverse complement strand
AGCCATAGTTAGTATCCCACCAGGTTACCTCTGGAGCAGTCCCGGCAATTGTCACCTGTGTTAATTGAGGAGTAAAGACGCCATCGGTTGTAGTTAGTACAACCTGATACTGGACATAGCGATTATCGGGCAAATTCAAGGCCTCCCCACCGGGCGTCGTAAATACTGTACCACTAGTACCATCCGGACCAACGAATACTTCGCCCGAACAGGCAGCGTCGTCGCAGGATCTAACCTGTAGAGTCAAATCCAAAGCCTTAAAACTAAATGCCTCCTCCCAAGCCATAAAAGCAAATGTCTCAGTTGTATGAGAGCGATCAGTATCACCAACTGTGTCCTCCTCGGCATGAACGCTAACGGCAGCTGTCGAAAGTCCACACATGACCGCCCAACTACCATCGCCACCATCCATTTCTTCCTGATCAGCAACAACAATCGGATTAGACGCATAACTATTCGTAAAAGATTGGCTATAACAGCCATTAGCATGTCCAAGAACCGAATCGCTCGTATAGGTAACTTCATAGTCGACGCCATTCAACGTACCCGCTCCGGTCTCGATCGCTAACCAACCAATCGTTTCCGAACCATGGCTCGTTATTGCCTCAGCCCCGTTTAAAGCAAGGTTGAAACCGGTACTAGTTGGTGGATTAGTTCGTGACAAAGGCGAGCGGACCCAGCTTTCAATCCAACTGGAATCATTATTGGTTTGGACCTGATGGAACACCGCCGGCGCCGCTGAATAACTATGACTATAGCTAATAGCATCACTACTCCAGCCACCGGATTTCGAACCAACCGTACTTGTGGTATGCAAATGAGCCTCGAGTTGGCGCCCATCAGGCAAAATATGGGCGCCCTCTTCGATAACTAAATAATGGACAGTATCAGCCACTGCTGTGCCGCCATCCGGCCGCTGCAACCTTACTTCAAAACTCGAGCCTGTTACATTACGAAGGCGGACTGACACCGGCTCAGTATTTGCGCTTTCGTAATAAATAGGAATAACAACTGGACTATCATAATTCTGAGTCAGTGTCACAACGGAAAAGCTGTTAGTCGCTGTAGTTACCCCGGCCTCCATACGTAACTCTCCACGCGGACCTAAATCTTCTACCCAGGAAATATCATCCCAAGCCGTACTAGCATTGCCTGAATCAAAAATTCTCGAGGTAAAAGTACCTGCTCCAGCTGCAATTCCAGTACTATCTAATTCTAAAGCACTATTGCCAATATTATAGGTTGTGTCGCTATGACTACCTTGATTAAATTCAGTCTCCTCGTCATCAACAAAGAAGACGTTAGAGCCGTTCTGTGCTAGAGAAATTTGACCCGATGATGAAGTGTCAATATTCCCATTATCGGTGTCGTACTGGGCCGGATCAGACCAAATTGCCTGGCCGGCCCCGCCACTCCAATCGGTTTGAGTCCAGGTATAAGTTTCCCAGTTGGTTAAATAAGTAGTCCGGCTAACCGAGGCAGTAGCACCCGGTCGGGGCGCCCAATCGACGGTCGAAGTAATTTGTTTGGTATGAGGATCGGTAAAATCTCCCGGACAAGCGACAATCTCATTATTACTATCCCGGCAAACGTCAGCAAAACTAATCGTTCGGGTAAAGTTATCGATTGTTTCGGTTGTGCCCTCGCCGGAAAAGACCCACTCATTACTCGAATCATCTACTCCGCTCTGATTAAATCTTAGCTCGTTAAAAGCCTCGTCGCGGATATTACGAACCGATTCAATTCCTTCGATTGCCAAGTCGGTCGCCCTAGCTCGGGATCCCGCATTAACAGAAGCTTGTTGACCAACGATCAAGCTGCCCGCCAAACCAGTAATACCAAGGGCAAAGACCGAAGTCGCTAAGAGCGCTTCGACTAAAGAAAAACCTCTCTCTGAGCTTTTAGGCAATAAGCAATCGGCAGTAGGTTTACTACCGATACCTAGAGTTCGATTTGTTGATTTTCTTCCAAGCATCTATTGCCCAATACCTAACTACTACTATTACCTAACCTAATACGACAATCCGCCCTCGCTGTTTACAACCACCGACCGGGCTTGGCCTTGAGGGGAAGTAAAAATAATTGTGCCGGTGGGTACTGGTAAGCCAGTCAGCTTACTAAAAACAACTTCGTTAATACCGCCAGTAGTAATACTGGTGGCAAAATTTAAGCCCTCATCAAAAGCAGTATCGCGGGTAGCATAGCTAGTGCCCTTAAAAAGAGTTACCGAACCGCTGTTAATCCTCACCCCCCACTGGGAATCTTCCTGGCCAGAACGAGCCAAGGTGGCTGCCCGCCGGAGCGATTGAACCGTACTATTGGTGGCGTTATTCAGTTCGGCGTTCCAATGAAAAGAGTTAAGAAGAGGCGCGCTAAAAACAAATACAGTTGAGATAATCGCCATCGACAGCAGCAATTCAATCAAGGTAAAACCATGGCCCGAAGTTGGCCTACTAGAATCAAGTAATCTAGATAATCTAAAGCGCAAAAAGCTGCGCTTGGTATCTAAAATGCCCCGCCTAATAAGCATCATCTGCACCTGCTAAAGATCCCTAACTTTAACTGTCTGCTGGCTTACCCAGCCAACCCCACCTCTAAAGTTAATCTTAAACCAACCGTTACTCTTTTCTGCGGCAAAATAGGAATCGCCCGATTTAATATTGCCGATGATTTGCCCGGCCTCAGCCGGCCTGTCTTTTACCGAAACAACCATCTCGCTGCCTACCATGATTATCCAACCCTGACCGGTTGCAGCACCAGCCACTTGACCATTCTCAGATTCAGTAAAGGCTGGATCTTGGCTCCTGGGCGCAGGAGCGTTTTGCAGATCTTTAACGTCTTCGGCCGACAAATCTTGAGTTGGAGCCGGCGGGCTACTAGCGGTTTGACTGCCATTAAACTGGCCGACCAGACTATAAATCGGCAAGATCACTGCTACCGCTACTGCTACTACACCCAACCAAACAAAAACCAACAGGACTGGCTCTAAGACGACGACAAGATTCTTTGAAGTGTTCTCAATCCGGTCCTCGTAGCGTTGGCCAATTTTAAGGAGCGCTTTAGCCAAGTTGCCGGATTGCTCGGATGAGGCAACCAATTGCTGAATCGGTACTGGCAGTAACTTGTCGATATCGGCAAAGTCTTTAAAGCTATTGCGAAACGAGTTACCCTGCTCGATCTTGTCGTAAATATGACCGTAAAGTTGTTGGTAAGTTACAAAGGGCGTCGCATCAGTTACTGAACGCAGTGCCTCCAAGACCGGTAAACCCGCCTCAAGAAGGGTTCCCAAAACATACCCCAAACGGGCAACTTCGATCTCTCGCACTACCCGCTGAGCACCCGGTAAAAACCGAAGTAACTTTTCGCCGTAAACTCGGCTTTTAGGTCGGATAAACAGGTAATAGAAAAGCCCGAGCACGGCTAAAATCGCCAGCGGTACCGCGACAAAACCATACCGGCTCAAAAAATCACCAAAGCCAATAACTATTTTGGTAACCAGTGGCAAGTCAATGTTGAGCTGAGAGAAAACAGTGGCTAACCGGGGCAAAATAAACCAAGAAATCAAAATACCGACGATAATTGTTACCCCAAAAACAATGGCCGGATAGAGCATCGCCGAAAAAAGCTTGGAGCGGAAACTACTTTCTTTTTGCTGCTGGATACTGATCACCGACAGGTTTTCTGGTAACCGGCCAGCTTCCTCGCCAATCTTTATCAGCGAAATAATGTGGGCGGGCAAAAACTCAGTCCGCTGGAAAGCCTTCCAAACCGGTTCGCCGTTTTCGATGTCGCTCTTAATACCAGAAATAATCTGCTTCATGCCTGGAGTCCGGGCTTCGGCCAAAGAGGCATCAAGGGCAACCAAAACATCCATGCCGGATCCGATCAGCATGGAAAAGTTTTCTAAAAAGGCGTTTCGTTCTTGACTGGCCTCAAGCTTGGTTAAAAACGAAATCTGCTTGCTATTTTTTCCTGGTTTTTGGTTTGGCTTTTTTGACATTGATATAGGTTGGCGGCTCAGTTACCCGCAGCAGTTCGCCTAAGGTAGTGATGCCGTTTTTAACCTTGTCTAATCCATCTTCAAACATCGACGCCGTTCCTTCTTGGCGGGCTAATTCAACAACGTCTTTATTAGAAGGATTAGTTAAAATTAATTCTTTAAGGTTATTGCTGATATGGATAAACTCGAAAACAGCCGTTCGGCCTTTGAAGCCGTTGCCGTTACAGGCCTTACAACCCTTGCCAGCATAAAGAGTAACCATCTTTTCGTCGAAAAAGTTTTTGGCTCCTGGTAACTTCTCTTCGATCTGAGCGAGTGGTACCGTTTGGCTGTAACGGCAATTAGCGCAAATCTTACGTACCAAACGCTGAGCGACAATCAGCTCCAAAGTGGAAGCGAGCAAAAATGGCTCAATACCCATGTCGAGCAACCGAGGAATGGCAGTCGCAGCGTCGTTAGCATGAAAAGTCGTTAACAGTAAGTGACCAGTTAAAGCTGCGTTAACAGCAATTTGCGAGGTTTCTTCGTCACGAATTTCTCCGACCAGAATAATATCCGGGTCCTGACGAACAATCGACTTGAGACCCTCGGCAAAAGTTAGATTGGTCTGCTTGTTGACTTGGATCTGATTAATGCCTGGAATTTTGTACTCAACTGGTTCCTCAATAGTCGTAATGTTAACTTCTGGCTTGTTAAGGAGTTTGATGAGCGAGTAGAGCGAGGTGGTCTTACCCGAACCCGTCGGCCCCGTTACCATAATCATCCCAAACGGCTTCTTGCCGGAACTTAAAAACATATTTTGCTGATCGGCAGTTAATCCTAAGTTGCCCAAGCCAAAGCTGCGGACATACTCAGCCAAAACCCTCATGACAACTTTTTCGCCGGTTAAAATCGGCGCGATCGAAACTCGCAAATCAATAATATGGCCGTCTTTTTCGTAGCGCATCGCCCCGTCTTGAGCAGAGGCGTGCTCATCGATTCTCATTTGGGTCTGAACTTTAATGCGGTTTAAGATATTTTCGTAAAAATCGAGCGACAAGCGGCCGGCCTCTTGGAGTAATCCATCAACCCTGAGGCGAATTACTACCTCGTCTTCGCCCGGCTCAATATGGATATCCGAAGCTCGAAAAGCCAAAGCGTCATCGATAATCGCATCGATAATCGCCGGTGCTACCCGCTCACCAGATTTAATAATCTGATTAGTCTGAGTGTCGAGCGGCTTGCGGTAACTCAAGAGAACTTCGTCGATTGCTCCCGGATTGCCATAGGCAAAAATGACTTTCTTCTTGGAAAAAATCGATTTGGCCTCGGCCTGATATTTCTTATCGAGCGGATCATCAGAAGCCAACGTGACCGATTTAGGATCTTCGTCAAATAGAACCACTCGGTATTTTCGGGCAAACGAAGCTGGCAAGCGACTAACTAGGTCGTTGGCCGGTGGCCGCGAGTCCAAATCAGCAAAAGGTACCTTAAGGGATTCCGAGATCGCTTGGCCGAGCAAATCAGTTGTGACCAACCCAGCAGTTAAAAGATAATCCGTCGCCGAAGTTTCATGGTCTTTAATAAACTGAGCAGCTTTCTTAATCTCTTCGGCCGCAACATAAGACTCTTTCTCAAGAATCTCTAAGAGCTTAGCGTCATCAATCTTCAAATTACCCCTCCACCCTTAAAAGCTACTTTAAATTCTTTTCGACCTGGACCACTAAATCAGCAATCGGCGTATCGGCCTTAACAAAATAATCTTTGGCGCCCAGCTTCTTAGCTCGGGCCAAATCCTCTTCTTGGCTAAGGTTCGTAGCAACAATAACCGGCGGATGCTTTTTCTTTTTACTTAGCTCTTCTAAGACCTCAAAACCGTCTTTGCGCGGCATTACCAAGTCCAGAATCATCAAATCGTAACCGCCCTTGTCAACGACCTCTAACGCTTCCTGGCCGTCACTGGCAATATCGGCCTCAAAACCAACGTGGTTAAGCTTGAGCTGCAAGGCCTTGGCAATCGGCTGCTCGTCTTCGACTATTAAGATCTTTACTTTCTTGGTCATTTAAAAAATCTCCCGCTCCCCCAGGTATTTAGGTTGGCTACTGATTTGAATTTAGTATACCAGGTCGTCTAAGACAATGATTGGGTAAAAATCTACTTGCCCTCAGCCGGATTGAAATTAGATAGCAATATACAAAAACTGGCCCGGCTACAAGCAGAGATTTCTTAAAATTTTAGATTAAGATCGAACACGCCACTCTAGGCATGGTGGGATTGGAGTTGGGTGACTTGGGATTTTAGGGTTTCGACATCCTCGACTAAACCTTGATGGTCGCCTTCGAGTATGGTTTTAACGCTGTCTATTTTTTGAAATGTCTCTTCTTTGGCATTGTTGATTTTGGAGTCAATTTGTTGAGTTAACTTTTCTTCAGATTCCGCAAATCGCCGTTCGAACTTCTGATCCTGAAGATCGGCCCTGGCATCTACTACGGCTTTAATTTTCTCTAAATCTTGATCGGTTAAACTCATAAATTAATCTTAATAAGACAAAAGTAAATTCTCAAGCTAGAACTTTGTAGGTCCAACAGGAAAATAGCTCTGCCTTTGTATCATCTTGAGCCGATCCGCCAAGCCGGAAGAGGAGTCGAAAGATCTCTGGCAAGTATCAGATTGACACAGAAGCAGCTGCTGCCTCGCGATAAACCTTTTCTAAATCGCGCACCATTTTATACTGACTAAAGTTAGCCTCAATGCGGTGGCGACCAGCCTCACCCATCCGGGCTCGCAAGTCCTCCTCCCACAACAAACGAACCACAGCCTTAGCAATATCGGCGTCTTTAAAATCAACTCGATAGCCAACGTCTTCGGTAATGAGTTCGCGGGCAGCAGCAAAGTCAGTGGCCACCACTGGCAAACCGGCGGCCATCGCCTCGGCAATCGCCAAGCCAAAGCTTTCGGTCGTACTCGTACTAACAAATATATCCCAGCTTAAATATTTGGCAGCTAAATCATCGACCCGGCCGAGCAAACTCACCCGACCTTCAATACCCAGTTTTATAACCAGTTGCTTAAGCGTCCGTGCTTCTTCGCCCTCACCAACAATCTCAAGCTTGGCTTGCGGAAAGGATTTTAAAACCTGAGCGAATGCCGTAAGGAGCAAACTAAAATTTTTAACCGGAATCAATGAACCGACCGAGCCGATCACCGGTGTATCGGTATGGACGGCGTCCTTAATCTGAACCGGCAAGGCAATGCCGTTATGAACCGTAACTGTTTTTTCTGGCGGACTAATCTTCTGCTCGGTTAAAAACTGCGAGACAGCCTGCGAAACGCCAATCATTTTAGCCGCCCGCCGGCCAACCCCTCGCAGAGCCCGAAGTTGCAACCACTGGCGAATAGGATTTTTTAAATGAAAATCGGCTGTCCAGCGATGCTCGGTATAAACCAGGGGTATTGAATCCTTAGCCATAGCCCTCGCGGCCAAAATCCCCGCCCTGGTGCCATGGGCATGAACCACATCGGGCTTGATTTCTTGGAGTAAAGACTTAACCCCCGCAATCGCATCACGGTCGAAGGCACTTTTGATTTTAACCCGGTTAACCTTAGCTAGCCCTCCCTCTTCAAGTTGATCGGCCAACCAACCGGCCGGGCAAATTACATCGAATCGATAGCCAGCGTCTTTAAAACCCGACACTAAGTCAAAAACATGTCTCGGTCCGCCAGTCAAAGAGCTATCGGCAATAACCTCAACGATCTTCACTGACCACTTCCCTGTAAAGATCATAAGTTTCGGCCGCCATCTTATCCCAACTAAACTTTTTCGCCTGCTCCAGGCCCTTTTTAACTAGATCTTGGGCGTAGTTATCGTTGGTTAATACTTCTTTGAGGCCGGCAGCTAACTCAACGGGATTTTTAGGCTCGACAAAATGAGCTGCTTTGCCTGCGACTTCGGGGATTGAGCTAACCTTACTCGCCACTACTGGAATACCAGACTTGAGCCCTTCCAAAACTCCTAAGCCAAAACCTTCGTAGTGGCTAGGAAAAGCCAAGCAACTAGCCGCGGAATAATAGAGCGGTAAATCCTCATCAGGAATAAAGCCTGGCGTTACAATATCCGCTTTAACCTGGGATTCGACGATCAGCCTTTCTAGTTCGGGAAAATGCTTATTGGGACGACCGGCAACCACCAATTGGTAATCCAGACCATCTGCCCGCAACTTCTCAAAGGCCTCAACCAGCTCTGGCAAGCCCTTGTGAGGTCGCCATTGATTTACAAATAAAATGTAAGGTTTTTTAAGACCGGTACGCTCACGAAAATCCGCCAGTTCAACCTCTGGCCGAGGCCTAAAACGGTCGTCGGCGCTCTCATAAATAATCTTGATTCGCTCTGGGTCAATCCTAAAATCCCGAACAATATCTACCTTCGTAGCCCGAGAAATCGCAATTACCCGATTAGAACGGGCTGCTTGCTTCATAACCAAATTAAAGCCCCATTTCTTAAGCGGGTTAGTTTGCGAACCACCAACTGGAAACTTTTTAACGGTTAAGTCATGAATCGTTGTAATCCGCTTACCGCGATAAAAAATCGGCTGGTTAAAGTTTAAAAAATGAACTAAATCCGGCTGAAATGATTTTAAAAGACGGGGGAGTTTAAATTGCTCCGCCGAACTGTAGTGGGGGATATCTGCTACCACCCCCTTAATTCTTTGGTCTTTAAGATCAAACTGTTCTTTGTCGAGAGGGGTAATTAAAATAATAAACTGATCGTCGGTCTTGAGCCTCAGCAAGCCCTTAACCAACTCACGGGAATAGCGGCCGATCCCCCCTGTTTCCTTACGCCAAAATCTGGCATCGATAACTATTTTCATGACTTTACAATAGTAGATAGGCAATAGTAGATAGGCAATAGCGACCGCCGTATTTCTTGATCTAGATCTAAAAACTAGGCTAAAATTATCTCAACACTAATAATAGGAACCAAACCATGGATACTAACGAATACTTACGAAACTTTGTTAAAAGCTACGCCGTCTATTGGGTAGTCGCCCTAGTAATCGGAGCAATTATCGGCCAGGTTGCCGCCGGCTTAATTCCGCCAAGCTACCAAGGTACAGTTACCGCTAACTTTAAGGTCGATCGGCCGCTCGTCCAAGCCAACGATACCTATACGTACGACGGCTATTACGCCTTAGAAGCGGGCATCATCGAAAAAGACAGCTACCTACAGTGGCTTGCCTCGCCAACCCGGCTCCAAGAGGTTTTCTCGCAATCCGGATTACCCCTACCCGCTGCCGACGCCGAGGCCTTGGGGCGAACGATCGTTTCCGGCGAACGGCGCGAGGCTAATACCGTAACCGTCGCAATCCGGCAAGAAAACAAAGACGAAGCCGACAAAATCGCCCAGGCCCTTCGTAATGTCAGTCAAAACTACCCCGCCCAGAGTGCCCAAATCAGCCTCTCAGAGCCTAAAACCCTTGAGGTCACCACGCCGACTTCGCTACTGATTGTCGCTTCGACTTTAGCCCTCGGTATTCTGACAATGGTTATCACCCTGATTATCGACTTTTTTAAACCAACTAAATAGCTTGTAATTTTAACGGTTTTGAGTAACTTAAAACGGCCTTTCGGGGCCGTTTTGATATTTAACAGAAGGGACATTTGCTATGCGCACCGACTACCTTGAAACCGCGCTCGATCAAATCAACCAAACCAATTATGCCTTGGGTTGTACTTTAAAAGGCAAAAGTGTCAAAGAAGTAGCCAAGACCCTAGGTATCATTCTGCTCGAAGCGGTCAACCGCCACGACGATGCAGTTACCTGTCAATACCTTAAATGGACCTACCAATGTCTATTCGACCAGGGAACCCTACCCGCGGAAATTTGCAATAATTACCGGCCGATTAAAAAGGAACAAATCAAACCGCCGGCTGATTTAATCGAAGAGTATGGCGAACGCAACCGCGCCCAAGAAGAAAGGAAGCAGACCCTCAATTCTACAGCCGACTCACTGGTTGAGTGGCTAGCTATCACCTGGCAAAACCTACCAACGAGCGGCCCAAAAACCTATCGCGAATTCCTTGCCCAGGACGAATCACAGCTTGTTCAAGGAAAAGGACCAACGCTAAGAAAAGCCAAACAGCTAATTCTTAAAAAAATTGCCGCCCAGTGGCAAAAAACCGACAATGAGGAAGTTGCCGATCGGTGTCTCGGCTTCTTCTTTAAAGTCAAAGCTAACCTCGATCGAGAATTTGATGATGAAGAAAAATCTTTTCTCGAGGCAATTTGCTCTGTACTTAACCAACATTTCCCGGTCGCACGGCTAGAGCGCCAAATCAGATCCACCCAGATGGGCCAGTACGAGAGAGGAATCAAAGGATTGCTCTGGCGAGAAATGGTGATCGCCTGGGCAAAATATGCTTCGGTTCCAGACATCCAGAGCAGATTCGAAGCATTAAGTTTAGCCTAACCCAATCCCGATCAAGCTTGATCGGGATTTTTTAATTCGAAAATTTCTTTTGCTTGTCGGCCAGCATTAGCTTTGCCAATGACCACTCCAGCCAACAGCGCAAACGGTATAAATAGATGCGGATAAAAGAGGCCATTAACAAAGTTAGAGTGGACTAAGTAGGCCGGAATAATTGCCATTATGCCCAGGCCAACCATTTGCCAAACAGGCTCGTTGGCCGTTCGCCACAACGAATAGCTTTCCAAAAAAATACTCAGCCAAAAAGCCAAATAAATCAAAAGACCAATCACGCCGGTTGTCGCATAAACCAAGAGCAGGCTTGAATCACCGCCCTGGGCCGATTGGCTGGTTAAATCATCCAAAAAGCCTAAGCGAATTTTGGCCGCCCCAAAGGCGTTATAGCCCACTCCAACTAAAGGATTAGTATTACCGATCTCGATCGTTTCTTGCCACGACTGGATTCTGGCCAAGCTAGTCGTATCAACCGAGAAAGCACCGACGACCCGGTCGCGAACATTGGGCACTAAGCTAACCATCATCACTACCCCAATCAGAGCAACCGTCATTAGGCGCCAGGATTTAAAAAACAACACCACAAAAGTTGCAATCGCCACTGCTAGGTAACTACTGCGCGACAAGGTTGCGACCACTGCCAAAGCCGTCACTGTTGCAAGAATCGTTAGCCAGAGCTGAGCTTTGCCTTTAACCGACATCACGCCAGCGAGCGCAAGTGCATAAAGCATCACCAAAAACATCCCAAAAAAGTTCGGGTCTAGAAAAGTCGACAACAGGCGATTTACGTGAGGATCCCAGCCGAACCGGGTTAAAAACCGAATATCCGGTACAAAAATTCGTTGGGCAATCCCAATCGCCAGCAGGGTCAACGCCCCACCTAATAGTAATCTTAAGAGCCAAATTTGGGTCTCTTTTTTTTGCGCCAGCCAGGCCGTTACGAATAAGGTCAGTGCCAAAAACCCGAAGCGAACAAAGTAGGCGAGGGCAACTAACAGCTCCCGCGGCAACAGCAAGCCCGAATTAACGGTTAGGCCAATCGGAATCCAAAGGCCAAAAGCCAAAAGAAAAATCAAAGACAAGGAGCGGGGCAGGGGTTGGCGATTAAGAGCGGCGGCCACCAGCCCAAGTACGACATAGCCACCCATGGCAATATCGAGAAATAAAATTGAGCCAGCTGCCTCTTCGGTCAAGCGCAGACGCAAAATCTGACCACTAACAATCGCAAAAACCAACGCGTAGACGGCAAACTTAGGCCGGTTAATTAAAGCAAACGCAAAAATAACTAACGAAGACAGGGCAAAAACCAGGCCCAAGGTTACAAGACTCGACAACTCGACCAGCGTGAGAGCGCCAATAACCAAGAGGGCAGCGATTACTACCGCTGAGCCGGCCAACAAATTTTGATTTAACTTTTTCATGAGATAATACAGTTATTCTACCTTAACTATGGTATCCTACCAGGTTATAATTGCTTACATATCCTAATTAATACCAATCAACACCAATATGAAAACCATTAAAAAATTCTTAGCTTATAGTCCACTTCTGTTTCCAACCTACCTAGTCCGCTTTGACCTCGGCCCGATTCCCACTAACTTACTTGAAGTTTTGATTGGTATCCTTTTACTGATAGTCGTATTTAATTTATTAATAAATACCAAATTACGGCAAGAATTTTGGCAAAACCTCAGCCCGCATAAAACACCTCTCATTCTTGTTACTTTAATAATTATTGCGGCTACTATCTCAACCGCAATCGTCGCTCCCGAAGTCGCCGGTATCGACGGGCCAGTCGCCGCCCAGCGGATCGCCCTTGGTATCTGGAAGGGTTGGCTAGTCATCCCGATCGCCTACTTTATTACGTTACTCGGCCTCAATCTCGGCCAGCGTTGGCAAAACCAAACGCTCCAAGCCTTGAGCGTCAGCGGTGTTCTGCTTAGCCTCTGGGCGATCGCTCAGTCTTTAACCGGTCAATTGAGCACGATCGACGGTCGAGCATCGGGCCCATTCGAATCAGCTAACTATCTCGCCCTTTATATTGCACCGATTCTTGTTGGAACGATTGCACTAACCGGCCAAAGTCTTAAAACCAAAGCCTTTTGGCCTTGGCTACTTGCGAGTTTAGTAATGGCGACCGGCTTGGTCTTGTCGCTCTCTTACGGTGCCTTTGTCGGAGTTTTTGCCGGCTTAGCAGTCTGGCTAATTTTAAAAAAAGATACTCTTAAGCAAAATCTGTGGCCTTACCTGGGCTTACTAGCGGTAGCGGCTATCCTCATTATCAGCCAGGCGGGTACCGACAAACTCGGCCAGCTTTTTGACCCCAGCGCTGGCGGCTCAACCAGCGTCCGCCTAGAGATCTACCAGGTGGCAATTGCCATGATCAAAAGCAATCCAATCCTCGGCCTAGGTCTCGGCCAATTTGATATCCAATATCCGCTCCAGGTCGGTGAGATCATCGGCCGGCATCCTCTCGAATGGACTGTCTTGCATCCTCATAACTTCTTTTTGGCCACTTGGCTCAATGGCGGACTATTAATGCTAGTGAGTTTTCTCGGCCTGATTGCTTGGGGAGTTAAACTGGCTCTCGCCAAGCCGACCCTCACTAAAAAAATCGCCTTGGCAATACTAGCGACAATCCTCATCCACGGGCTTTTCGATACGCCTTACTGGAAAAACGACCTGGCTTATCTATGGTGGCTTACCTTTGCTTTAATGCTTTAGTTACCACCTGACGATCAGAATAAGGAACTAGCTTGCCCTTAACGATCATTGAGCTCTCGTCACCCTTGCCGGTAATCAATACCAGATCGTCTGGTTGGGCAATCTTAATTGCCTTCTGAATCGCCTCGGCTCGGTTAGTCAGCCTAAAGAAGGTCTCGCCCTGTTTAAACTTTTTCGCCCCGCTCATCACCCCGGCAACCACCTCGTCAATAATTTTCTCTGGATCCTCGTTGTCCGGATCTTCGTTAGTAACAACTACCACGTCGGCAAAATTTGCGGCCAGTCCGCCTAAAATCCGCCGTTTTTGTTTGTCGCGGTTACCGGTTGCTCCGCCAACATGGATTAGGCGACCCCTAACCGTCGGCTTAACCGCCTCAAATAATCTTTTTAGTGCGTCGGGCGAGTGAGCGTAATCGATCATAACACTAAAGTTTTGGCCTTCGTCGATCGATTCAACCCGGCCGGGTACATGGGTAAGATTCTCTAGACCTTCAACAATAACATCGAGGTCAATGTTACTACCCAAAGCCGCACCAGCTGCCGCCAGAGCGTTTTCAATGTTAAAAACGCCGGCTAGCTTAAGATTTACCTTAACGCTCTTGTCCGCCCAATTAAGCTTAAAGCTCATTCCTTCTTTTTGAGTCTTGACATCGGCTGCAAACAGATCGACATCGGTTTTATTAACCGAATAAAATACCTTGCGCGTCGCCGGATATTGAGCAAAGCTTGGCGCTGCCGGATCGTCAGCATTAATTACTGACACCCGGTGAGGCTTAGCAAACAAGCGCTCTTTCATTTGCCGATACTGCTCCATATTGTGATGAAAAATTCCCTCACCGATGTGTTCACGGCTCAGGTTGGTAAAGACTACCGTATCAAATGCAATCCGCGACACCCGGTGTTGAGCTAGAGCATGCGAGGTAACCTCCAGGACTGCCGCCTTAGCCTGGTTTTTAACCATCTTGGCTAATAGTTTTTGCAACTGGAACGGCTCAATCGTCGTCATCTTTTTCTTGTTAACGATCATCCCATTACCATCGTTAAAGCGAACTGTGGTCGCCAACCCAGTTTTACGCCTCGACGCCTCTAAAATCGAGTGCAAAAAGAAGGCGGTCGAGGTTTTGCCATTAGTACCAGTAATGCCGAATACCTGAAGTTTTCGCGATGGCAAACCATATCGATAAGCCGCTACTGATGCTCGCGCCCGATGAAAACCGGCTAATGCCCAATCAGGGACTAAGGGCCGAATTGCTTCTTTTAAACTCATGTTTTAATTATACGCTTGAACCATATTAAAAAAAGCCACTTACGTGGCTTTAGATTGCTTGTGACAGACGATCACTTCTAGATCTCCTAATTGAGTACGGGTAACCGAACTTATAAAAGGAGAGACTGATCGAGGCAAATGGTGCCTCCATCTGTTTCCCAAGCAAGTTAGTCGCTGCTCCAGAAGTCGCTCCCGCCTTCTCATCAGGTGCCAGGGAGGCTTTTGTCGCGAGGCCTCCTGGAACCTAGTCCGAAAATAAGCCTCCAGATGCAGTCGGTCTGAGTTAGACAGCTGACTCACTTCCTGTCGGAAGACCAAGAGTACTTGATAGGTCTTGTTAAGATCGGTAATCATGCACCGAAATATTCCCTTTTCCGCTAGATCCTCAAGAGCCCGGTTTTCAATCTCTTTCAGACTTGCCGCTCCTTCGAATTCTTTAATTATTTCAAGGATTATTATCCTTCTGGATAATCTTTCTTTCATCTTCCCTCCAAACCCCCAATCGGAGGTTGCGTATCTATGTCGGCGCGCCCGCCCATTTTTTGTTTAGGTGCAAACCAAAACAGCTAAGTATAGCTTAATTTAATTAAAATTTAAAGATCTTATTCGATTTTTGCTGGCAACTAATTCGTAAGCCCTAACTGTCTCCTTAACTAATTTTTGCCAACTTGAGCGGCGGGCATTTTTTAGCGCCTTTAAGCCCATCTGATGCCGATAACCCCGATCAGCCAGTAAGCTAAAAGCTAACTTAGAAAGCTCTCCGGACAAACCAAATAGCACCCCTTCGCCGCCATGCTCAACGCGGCAGCCGCCACTCAAAGCTACAACTGGTAAGCCGGTCTTTTGCATCTCTAGTAGTTGGCGGCATTCCTGCCCAGCAAAAACTCCCAAGGTGGCCGCACTAAATAGGGCCGGCAGGTCCTTTGCAGCTGGCCTAATTCCCACGATTCCGGTACTTGAAGTTTGCTTTTTACCTAATACCACCAAGTCAATTTTAGAGCGGTACCGAGACCTGAGCTCCGTAAAAACCTGCTCGGCGAGCCTCGATTGACCAACCGCTACAACAAACTGTTGCCCTAGTCCGTACTTCGCTCTCACCGCCTCTGACTGCCGCTTATCTGCCGGATAAAAATCATCTCCTACTACTAGGGGTACCTTACATAAGCGTTTTTCGTCCAGGCCGTAGTTCTTTAACAAACTTTCCTTTTGGTAATCGGAATTGACTAGCACTAAATCAGCCCGACGGTAACTCCAACTCACGATTTGTTTGTAAATCGGCGCGCGGAGCAGATCGGCCTCAAAATTTTGCGCCGAAACAATGGTCGGACCAGTAAACTTGATACCTAAGGTTGGGCTAGTTTGATGCACAAGATCCAAATCAAGATTAGGCGGACGAGTCATTAAGGCGTCCTTTAACCACACCCTAAAAGAGACCGGGCGAACCTGGACCTTGCTGATTTTTAGATAGTCATTGGCTCGATCCAGCTGCTCAAGACGACTAAAAAAATTCGCCCCAGCGCCCCTCACGTCACCAGTCACGATGCCAATCCTCATTTATTTGATAGTAAGATGGTCTGAATTATTTGACAATGGGGAAATAACTGGGCATTCCTGAATGAAAAAAATTAGAGATCGCAGCCAATAAAAAGACCCGCTTTTGAGCGGGTTTTGTCTTAAAACTATCGATAGACGCACTCGGGCCGAGGTTTGAGCATTGTTAGCGATAAGCTGGGCGTAATAGAACTGCAAAACGTCTTGATCTGTTGCTGGTATTGGAGCTTGGCCTTAACGGTAATCACAGAAATCGAATCATGGTAATGGATTTTTGCCTCCATCTCTAAGATTGTCCAGCCATAAGCGCGGATGTGGGCTAAAAAATTTTTGTAGTAGTTTGAGCTTTTGATTTCTGGCTCTACTTGGTCTTCAGGTTTCATGCGGATCCTCCCGGCAATGTAAAAGAATTTGGCGCTCTTAACTGGCTTTAGGCCAATTTAAAGCAAAAAAAGAACTCCCTTAAGTATCTATGGCGTCCCTGAGAGGATTCGAACCTCTGGCCTTTGGCTCCGCAAGCCAACGCTCTATCCAGCTGAGCTACAGGGACAAATATTCCCTCAACATTCTTCTGAGAGTTTGCTTTCCTTTTGACGATTTTAAATATTTTTTCTCGACGCAAGGCGTCAAATTTACTACCAAACGCTTCGTAAAATATCAATTTTATTGGCAATCTTGTTTTTGTAGACGGCACCAATCCCTTTTTATGACGATTGATTCTCGCCTTCAGATCATGAGTGAATCCGATATAAAACTTTTTGTCCAAACGGCTTTTTAAGACGTAAACGCAGTAAAAGACTCCTCCTCGTGGCGGTGCCATGTACCAGCTCGAAACTTCGTTTCGAATCGGTACATGGCGGTGAGGGTGGGATTCCTCCTCACTCCGATTCGGAGCCTGGGCGCTCCACACAAATTACATTTTAATTGAACTCCGCGCCCTTCGAATCCTTTATCGCCAAGGATATCACCCGACTCTGTCGGATAATCTCCTTGGCGGTGAGGGTGGGATTCGAACCCACGGACCCCGTTAAGGGTCAACGCATTAGCAGTGCGCTGCATTCGGCCACTCTGCCACCTCACCCGACCGTTCAAAACTTTTAAACTCCAAAACTCTTTGTCATCCTGAGGAGGAACGACGAAGGATCTCCTCGCCTCTATTATTCGACGCTTTCCAACAATAACAGGGGTAATTATAGCTGTAAAATACCTCTAAATAAAGAAAGGGGCGCCCGCTTCGGGCGCCCATGTCACTATTCGATCAATTCCAGCTTGTGCGTTTCGACAAACATCATGCCCAGAGATTCTCTAAAAGCAATGATTTCCCGTTTAAGAAAAAGCAGGCCTTGCTCGTGGCTACTCACAAAACCTTCTACAATTACCCAAAACAAAAGTTCCGGGCCTTTATAGATTTCTCCGTCGGAAATCAAGTATTTACTCCTAAAGATCTCTTGGTCATTTTTAATAACCTGGCGGTATTGTTTGACCAGCTCTTGCCTAGTGGCAGCGCCCCCAACCATTACTACCGAAAGCTGATGTTGCTGAATGCACAAGTAATCCTTTAATACAGAAAGATCCACTGCTGGATCTTCAACTTTCACCCCATTGCCTCTTATTACCTTTCCCCACTTTCGGTTTCCCCAAAAGCAGAAATAGCAATAAGAGGTTGGTAGATGTTAGCAGCTTCAACCTTACTCGGCAAGAGTTAGTCTAGTCGCTTAAAGGCTCGGAGGGTCTCAATTAATTGCTCGACATCAGCCTTACGGTAAACGTCGACCTGCCGCCTAACTGCTCCGGCCCGCCCAACCAGCGGAACGACAAAGCTTTTTATTGTCCCTTTTCTCATCAACTGATAAATAATCGTGCCATCGCACAGCTCTTCGTATTGGTCTTTCCAATAAAAAATTGTGCCGAATTCTCCGGCCTCGTCCGATCCGTGGCCTTCCGCATCAACATATCGTCCCTCGGGCACAGCCTTAATTAATGAGACAACCTGGTTTTCCAGTAAGCGTTCGTAAGGTTGTTCGACCCGGCTTAGCACCGAAAAAACTGGTACTTGCCAGTGTTCCGGACTAGTAACAAAGGCTAACTGCTGATCCAGTGGACGACTGTTAAAATTTAAAATAAATTCCTCGCCTCGATAGCGAACCTTGCCAAAAGCATCAACTTTTAGCCGTGGTGAACTATGCATTTCCTGGGCTTGCTCGCCTAATTGCTCTAGCATCTCTTGCTGCTGCGAATTTATAAACTTAGCCAACCTAATCTCAATTGTTTTTTGAGAATAAAGCTTGGCCTGATGGTAACCTGTCGGGCCATACCGCTCGATATCAGCGTCGTTAACCCGCCGATTAACTACGTCGACGCTGCTCTTACCTAAAAATTCTACCCAAGCCTTGGCGCTACCCAAAACCTTACCCGACAACGGATCGCAAGCAATTGATTCAACTCCTAATCTGCTTTGCTGGTGGTGAGCTTGGGCCGCGCGGACGGTCAGCTCATTGTAGAGCCACAGCACCCGCCCGTTATTGATTTTGGCTTCCAGAGCCGGCTGGGCCTCTATTGCCATTAGCATTTGAGTTAAGCTATTGCGTGGGATTTTAAGTTCTCGCGACCAGCCGCCAATCGAATGAACTCTAGCCTCGGTTTCTGGATGAACTAAACCCTCCGGCTGTTGAGAATATTGCAGCCGCTGTTTGCGAAGCCGATAAATCTCATCGATCTGGCTTTTAGTCCAAAGCTTTACCGCTATCTTACCCTTATTGACCAGATGAGCTGGCTCCAACCCAGATTCTTCTAGTAGGCGACGAATACTCGGATGGCCGGCCCTAATCCAGTCGTTACGGGTGCCCGCCAGCTCGCCCAGCTCATCATAAAAGGCCACACCTCGGCCAACTTGCCGCTGGCTTTCTGGCCCTAGCTCCATTACCCGATTTTCGGTTTCCTCTTCAGGATAAGTCTCAATCGTTTCTGGGTTAAAATCTGGTTGCTCAGGGTTCATGGGTTGTTAATAATTCAAAAACCCAACTTTGTCACTAATAATTAAAATCCGGGAGCTCATTTTGGCAAATAAAAAACCCGCCACAAAGGGCGGGTTTAAGATAGCTTGCTGTTAGCTGCATACAAACTGCAACTCATCTAAGAAACCCGGACACGTCTGGGTCTCTCGATTTTGCGGGATACAGGCAATCCAATTACCACGGGCTGCAGCCTTAGCATGCCCTATGTCAATTGCAGCAACTGATAAGTTGGCGAGAACACTCGCCTGATCTTTATTTGTCTCGGGATGACCGGCCAGTAGATCCAACACCAGTCCTAAAACAAGGTGGTGGCTGGAGCAATGCGGTCTTTTTTGAACTGATCGCTCAATTAAGGTCCGCTTATCAACATTGAGTCTTTTCATCGACTTCATGCCGAAGGCGAAATTCAGCTTGTCTTCCAAAAGGGAGTCGTCAAGCATAATAGCCTTACTCAACCCCTTTAAGAGCTTTTCGATCATTTCTGAATGATTTTTTTCCAACTTCTTTCTCCAACATTTAATATTCTGTTTCGTCCTTACAGGACTCATCAGATCCGGTTTTACCGGATGACAGAAGCCGGCTAAAGCCGGCTTTTTTTTAAACCAGTTCTTGTTCCTCTTCGAGCTCTTGCTCGAGTTGGATTTCGTAGGCTTCGCCCTTGGCCTGAAGTTCTTTGGCCAAGCTTTCGCTTTGCCGAACCAGGTCAACAACCTTAGCCTGGAACTCCTCCGGCCAGTCGCTTTCCTCGGCGCAACAACATACGCCTAGCAGGCAGCGACCACCCGCAAACCACTCGTCTTCATCGTCGAAATTCATTTCTGATTCGACGCCGAAGGGCAAGTCGGTAGTCAGGTCGAAGCCGAACGGCTTCTCCGATTCGAGAGACTTTTTGGCCTCAGCCAAAAGACCCTCCCAGTCGGCGATCAACCAATCGGCCGGCAGAGCTCTCGAAACGTCGCCTTTTCTGACGACGAGGCCTGCCGGGTCGCACTCCAGCTGGAGCGCTCTTTGTTCTCGGTCCATCCTCTTTGGACCTCCTTAACTTTTATTTCGAAACTCGATATCGCTATCCAGCTCCAAAAGAAAGAGGCCCCTAAGGGGCCTCGGGCGCTAACGCCCGTTCAATGTCGAACAAAATTTCTTTCACTCGACTGTGTCGACCCTCGCAATACTCGTGGCAATTATCCACGAGCTCAAGGGCAGTACAGAAACGTTCAGTTAAAAACCGATACTGGTCTTTAAACAAAACGTTTTGTTGATCGGCCAGCTCCTTACCAATTCTGGAAATCAGTTGGTTGGCCTCGGTTTTTCGCTGGTTTTCCATTACCTCCTCCTTGAAGGAATTAGCCCTTCCAATTCCAGCAACTTCTCCACGCACTCTTGGTATCGACCATCGTGAAAAGCACGCAAAGCGGCGGCGTAGAGCTGGTCGAGCTCCTTCTCCTCGGGAGGGAGCAGCTTTTCTTTGTCCCACCCCCAAAGATGGTTGCAGTACCACTGACCAAAACTGGCCAGCAAGCTATAAGCCAAGTCGCCTGTAACCAGGCCTTCGGCAATATATTTTTTGAACTTCTCTTGCCAAGGCAAAATTAGTCCTCCTTAGGTTTCTACTCTTCACTTCGCATTTCGACCTGCCCAATGCAGGTCTTCCGACGAATCGAAAAGCGAAGAAAGAGCCCTTTTCCTTGGCAAAACCAAAGAAAGGGCAAAGCGAATATTAATCTCCGTAAAAATAGAGAAAAATACTCGCCGAGTTGGCAGCGACAAAGACGAATGCCACCGTCGCCGCCGTGGGGCTATATACGACAAGGCCACCGAACGAGACGGCAACCCCCAAGGAAACAAGAATCTTTTTCCTCATTTCCCCTCCTTTCAGCCAGAGATTATCTGACCTCAAGATGTGATCTCTCTTTCGAGAGTGACCAGCACCAAGTAATTGGTACCGGATCAGCCTTGAAAGAGCTGTCATTCCGGACTAGATCCGGAATCTTACATTAGTGTTAGATCCTGAAACCGTCCTACGCCAAGGCTACCGCCCGGCGCGGAAAGTTCAGGATGACATATTTATAAGTAAGACCTATACCTTCCACCAGCTAGCGGAAAACAGATACAGATCTCACCTGTTAGATACTATGCCCTTTCGTTGCCAATCTACGAGACGATTAACAAGCAGGGGTATGGAATACCTAGTGTAACGCTATGGTGCAACCCGGCTAATTCTAAGGCTAATTAGAGGCTGTCCAGGGTCTCTACCTGTCGATAGACAGATACCTGGAGCTACGACATCTGGTTATTAATTTTCTGGTCTTAGAGATCCTTCGATTTCTCTCAGGATGACAGTTAAGACTCTTTTTCCCTCTAATCTAGGTATCTATACCTTGTGAGGTTTAAATCCAGAAACCGTCCTACGCCAAGGCTACGGCCCGACGCGGCAAGTTTAGGATGACCTAGAAAGGGAATTCTAATTGGTGCTTTTCGGCACCAGTCTCCCAGAGCTAAAAAGGTTGTCTCCGGGAGGCTGGTAACGAAAAAAGGTGGGTCAGAAGCCAGGATTTATACCTGTTAACTGACCCACCTTTTAAGGGTTGATCAGGTTAAAAGCTTCTGTTCTTTTACCTGTTGTAACCTGGTTTTTATGTAAATTCTTTACGGAATTAGGCCAATATACACACCAGGAAGAGACTTGTCAAGCCCCCAATAACCATTCTGGGATACGTAACTTATACAGGCGTTTACCCTGTTTAGCTACGCAAAATGACTAACCGACAAGTGATTAAATGCAAGTAGTTATACTTAGTTGTTTTGCAGAGAGAGTAAATACCACATTACTAACCGTGGATGTTCTTTTCGATCGACGCAGCGAGCTTGCGCACTGAGTCGATAGCGTCAGGATTAACGGAGAGGGAAGTGACGCCGGCTTTAATCGCCATTTCGGCAAACTCCGGATAAGTGCTCGGGGCCTGCCCGCAGATTGAACAAGTTTTATGACGGGCGTTGGCCGCGCGGATAACCTTTTCGACCGAGCGGATAACAGCTTCGTCCCGCTCGTCAAAGATTCCTTCGAGTTCGCCGTTGTCGCGGTCAGCTCCCAGGGTTAACTGAGTTAGATCGTTGGTGCCAATCGACACGCCATCGATACCAGCATCCAAAAACTCATCGATCATAATAACGTTACTCGGCACCTCGACCATCATCCAGAGTTTAAAGGTTGGCTCGGCGGTCAGGCCACTCTCGTCAACCATCTTCTTAACTTCTTTAAGCTGGTCGACCGTTCGAACAAACGGAATCATTAGGTAAACATTGTCGAAGCCTCGACGCCCTCGTACCTCGCGCAAAGCCTCGAGCTCGGCTTTAAACAAGTCCGGATCTTTAAGGTAACGGAGCGCCCCCCGGTAACCGATCATTGGGTTTTCCTCGTGCGGCTCAAACTCGTCACCGCCCTTAAGGCTACGGTACTCGTTAGTTTTAAAATCTGAGGAGCGATAAACAACCGGATGAGGATGAAAGGCTTTAGCAAACTGTTCAATGCCGTCGGCTAGCTTAGTTACATACTCGGCCCGCGCCCCACGCTTAATCATTGCCTTCGGGTGCTCACCCAAACCAGCGATCATAAACTCTGCTCGTAAGAGACCAATACCGTCGGGCCGGTGCTTCTTAAAGACTTCGGCGGCTAAGGTTGGTTCGGCTAAATTAACATAGATATTAGTAGCGGTTTTGCGTGACTGGGGCGGAGTTTCAGCCACTTCCCTAGGTGAAAGATCGAGCTTACCCTTGTAGACCAAACCGTTGACGCCATCAACCGTTACAACCTGGCCGTCCTCCAAAAAGTGGGTGGCAGTTGTGGTCCCGACTACCGCGGGAATACCGATCTCCCGGGCGACAATCGCCGCATGAGAGTTAAGGCCACCCATATTGGTAATAATCGCGGCGGCACGCTTCATGGCCGGCACAAAGTTGGGCGAAGTCAGCTCGGTCACTAAAATGTCGCCCGGCTGGAGCTTATCGATTTGGTCGGCCTGATGAAGAATCCGGACCGGACCGCTCTTTAAACCTAAGCTCGCCGCCTGCCCTTCTAAAAGCGGCAGGGTTTTACGGGTTGCCTTGGACTGGGCGGTTTTGTCGCCAACTTTGACTGGAATGTTCTTTTTAAGGGTAGTGACTGGTCGGGTCTGTAGGTAATATAGTTGGCCGCGCGCCCAAGCCCACTCCACATCCTGAGGGAGTTGAAAATGGTTTTCCAGCGCCACTACTTGCTTGGCCAGCTCCACAATTACCTCATCAGTTAACTTTTGATCGGATTGGTGTTCTGGGGCAACAGCGATATGCTTGGCCCGGTGGTCGCCCCGGCTAATTTGCCATTCTTGCTTACTAACCTGCTTACTAATCAGCTTTAAATCGGCTTTGGTTAGAATGTAACGATCGGGATTAAGACAGCCCCAGGCAACCACTTCACCCAAACCAAAAGCCGCCTCAATCGTAATTAGCGACTTGTCATTGTGCGAGGGATCAACGCTAAAGGCTACTCCGCTCACCTCGGCCACAACCATCGCCTGGACAGTTACCGCCATTAAGCTATTGAGCTGGTCGATCTTAAAAACCAACCGGTAGTAAATTGCCCGGGCGTTATAGAGCGAGGCCCAAGCTTGACGAACCGCTTCCACAACTTCGTCGGCGCCAGAAATATTTAAAAAACTCTCCTGGCTGCCGGCCATACTGTTTTCGGTTAAATCCTCGGCCACCGCCGAGCTACGCACTGCCACTTCGAGACCAGCGCTTGGCCTAAGAGTGAGCTGGTTATAGGCCTCCTGAATATCGTGTGCCAGTTCTCGAGGAATCTGAGCCGTTAGAATCTTTTCCCGAATCAGCTGGCTACGCTCTTCTAAAAGCTTGGTATCCTCCGGATCAAGGTCAGTTAACTGGGCTTCGATATAAGTAGCCAACTCATTTGCCTTCAAAAACTGGGCGTGAGCTTGGGTCGTAACTGTAAAACCGGGCGGAACATTGAGGCCAGCCTGGATCATTTCACCCAAATTAGCCCCTTTGCCTCCAACCAAAACAACGTCGTTTTTATCGACTTCTTCGAGCCAGGCAATATTGATTGTTTTAGCCATCACCCTCCACCTAACCTAGGCTACTTTTCTCTTGAGTCGACTGATGTTTTCGTCGTGATTATCGACTAGTGATTGCAACGAATTTTGCTTATTTTCGATACTAGCTAAACGATTAGTATGCTCGGCTAAGATTTCTGAGTGCTCGGCTAAAGTTGCGGAATGCTGGTTTTGAATCTTCTTCATGTCGGCCCGCTCTTCAGCCGCCTTATCGAACTCATTTTGAATTGAGGCAAAAAAGGGCTCAAAAATCTCCATGAGCTCCTTTTTTTGCTGTGATGAGAATCCTTGGTTTTCCATAACTACAGTTTAACATGAGTTAACTCAATAAATCTGCTAGGCTGGATTTAGGCCTTAGGCCGATCTTTTATTTGGGGGAATAATGGCCATTACAGTACTGTTTTTGTTACTTGCTTGGATAATCGATGGCAAAGTCGGATTACTAACAATGTTATTGATGTTGATATTTTTACAAACACTGGACTGGATTGGAGGATTAAGATGGAACAAGAAGGAATTGTCGCCCTGGTATGTTTTGCCGTTGGCGCGCTCTTTGGTTTTGTAATTGGCTGTGAACGCACGCAAAACCTTGAGGCACAAAAACGCCGCGACCAAGCTCGCTCCCAAGCTTGAAAAGCTTAAGCTTTAGGAGTAGAGTTAGCCGTTAAAAACATCTAAGGAGGGGCTCATTGATACCTATCTTGAGCATTCTAACAGCCAGTATTGTTTTGGCGATACTGGGCACCAAAGGGTGGGGCATCGCTGCCTTGGCAGCAATTATTTTTGCCTCACTCTCGACTGAGAACCTATCTTACCTGCGACGCCGGATGAGCGGTCCAAAAGAAGCGATCTTTTTAAGTATCGCAATTGGACTCTTGGCTGGCTTCGTGGGCCGCTTCGACTTGTAGGGCTTTTTAGCCCTTAACCCTGGGAAACCAGGGTTTATTTTTTATCCTGGGTTTCGGGATCCTTGGCCAGCTTTAAAATTTCCGCTCGGAGCTTTTTAACTAGCGGCGGATTGTTTTGGAGATGGGCTCGGGCCGCATCCCGACCTTGACCGAGTTTGTCGTCACCCATCGTATACCAGCTACCAGACTTTTGAATTAAGCCATACTGAACGCTCAAATCCAAGATATCGCCTTCGACCGAAATACCCCTGGGGTAAATAATCTCAAACTCGGCCCGGGTAAATGGTGGGGCTACCTTGTTTTTAACAACTTTACAGCGGACTCGGTTACCAATAACCCGATCACCCTGCTTAAGCTGTTCGGAACGGCGGACCTCAATCCGAACCGAGGAATAGAATTTAAGCGCCATCCCGCCGCTGGTTGTTTCGGGATTGCCAAACATTACCCCGATCTTCATTCGGAGCTGGTTAATAAAAATCAAGCAGGTTTTAGATTTGGCTACCGCCGCCGTCAGTTTACGCAAGGCCTGGCTCATCAAGCGGGCCTGAACGCCAACCGAGGCCTCTCCCATTTCGCCTTCGATTTCTGACCGGGGAACAAGAGCGGCCACCGAGTCGACGATTACGACATCAACGGCATTGGAGCGAACCAAGGTTTCGGCAATCTCCAAAGCCTGCTCACCCGAATCTGGTTGGGAAATTAAAAGGTCTTCCAAACTAATGCCAATATTTTTAGCATACTCAGCATTAAAAGCGTGCTCAGCATCAATAAAAGCCGCCAGACCACCCAGTTTCTGCGCTTCGGCGGCAATATGCATCGTCAACGTTGTCTTACCGGATGATTCCGGACCATAAATTTCGACAATCCGCCCCTGGGGCACGCCACCAACACCCAAGGCTAAATCAAGGGATAGTGAGCCGGTCGGAATACTCTTAATGTTCATTGAACGGCTCTCGCTCAGAGTTGTAATCGAGCCTTTGCCAAATTGCTTTTCGATTGCCGACAAGGCAACGTTTAGGGCTTCGCGACGAGCTTTGTCTTCGCCACTGGCCGGCTTAGCTTGATCGGTTGCACCTTTGGCCATATCTCTCCTTTTGTAATCTTTTAGTTGTTTAAACTATGACGGATCACCGCCCAGCTAGCAACCTTTTAATATCCGAAGGATACATTCCCCATATCACAAAAAGACGACCCAAAGGAGCCCAACATAAGCGTAGTCTTGTTGGAGGTTTATCCTTTAGGAAGTCTTTTTAGTGATATGAGCGTGTGGGGAGATGGGATCGGAAGGGTAAGAGGGGCGACCTCGCAATGAGCCCCGCTTACCCTTGCAAAGAAATTACTCAGCTACGATGTCTGCTTCAACTGATTCCGAACTCGTTTCCTTGGTCTTAACATCGACTGTCGACTTAGCCTTTTCCTCTTGAATCTTTTCGATTAGTTCCTGACTATCAACCTCTGGCAACTCCGCCAAAAGCTGAATAACCTTGGTCGTCTCCTTATCGGCTTTGTTCATCGCCGAAATTTCAATCGCATTAACGCCGTCGGAAAGCTTAACTTGTTGGCGGAAGTGCCCCTCGGTGTCGACAACAACCGGCTGATTATTGATTTTAAGACTGGCTGTCGGATCAGTAACGCCGGCCACTTCAACCAACTCAACGTCAACTTTGATTGCCTGAGCAGGAGTAACGATATCAAGCGGCGGAGCGGCGGCAAAGCTAGTGACCTGAAACCAAATATAGCCAAGAATGGCAACTAAACAAAAACTCAAAACTCCACCCCACAAAAAGCCAGGCGTGATTTTAAGTCGGTCGGGATTACGCAACCAATCGTCTTTAACCTCGGGCTTAATTAAACCGGCAGCGATCTTGGGACATTCCGGCTTAACCGAGTTGTAACAGTTGAGCTCAGTTTCGTAATCAGCTAAAACTTTATCGACTTTTAAATTAAACAATTTAGCAACCCGGGTTAGAAAGCCACGAGTATAAAATGAGGTTGGCAGCGCCTTGTAATCGCCTTTTTCAAGAGCCTGAAGATGTTTAAAGGCCACCTTTGTTAATTGCTCAACTTGGCGCAACGACAACTTATGGCGTTTACGAGCCCTAGTCAGCTTTTCGCCCAAGCTTTGGGTTTTGGAAATCTTTTTTTTGGTGAATGAAGCCATTAATAGTAAAAAATTATTCTTAAGAACGCGCCCCTGATCTCGGGGCCCAAGGAAGGGAAATCTAGCGACCCACAGCACGTCGCTTCGAGTACATATCTATAATAACTGATCGGTTTTTGTTCGAGTCTGTTGAAAAAATCAAGCCGATTAGCCACAATGCAAGTCAGCACTTTAAAAGGAGGCAAAACCAATTACTAGTTGGCAAAACAAAGTAACTGGCGAAGCTCTTCTTTTGGAGGCCGACCAGTTACTAAAACAAATTAAAAATAACGGTCACCATGTGACCATCAACAAACAGCAGGTGATTGCCAAACTCGACACTCTCCTTGAGAGGTTTGGCCAACCCTGCTTTCCAGTCAAGGAAGTCGCTAATGGTAAGCCGATCGGTTCGCCAGAAGCCTTACTTGAAGTCTTTGTACTTCATTACCTGGTCAACGACCTTGATTGGGAAGAAATCAAACAAAGATTCGAGCACTGGCTAAAAAATAATAGCTGTAACGACGAGACTTATTGTCAACTCGTTAAGGATTTCTTAGCCGACAAGCTTAACAGCTAGCCCCGATGCGTTCGGGGCATTTTTATTGGGTAAAACCAGGGGGAGGGGGTTGGCTAGAATCGCCACTAGACATAGTTGGAAATTCCGAGTCGAGCCCAACTAAAACATCGCGGGGCTTAGAACCACTGGCTGGCCCAATAACGCCTTGATCCTCAAGTAAATCCAGTAAGCGAGCGGCTCGCGCATAACCAACCCGCAGCCGACGCTGCAACAATGAGGCCGAGGCCTTACCCGCCTGAACGACCGTCTGGCGCGCTTCGTCAAACAAATCGTCATCAACTTCGCCATCGCCACCAACACCACCGGTTAAGCCCTTAGGGGCGTAATTAGCAACCTCTTCGTTGTATTGAGGCGGACTATTCTTTTTAAGAAAACCGGTAACATCCTCGATTTCTTTTTCGGTTAACAAGCAGCCTTGAATACGGCGCGGCTTAGAGGAGTACTCAGGCGAGATAAAAAGCATATCGCCCTTACCCAGGAGTTTTTCGGCACCAGAGCTATCGATGATCGTCCGCGAGTCGATCTGACTAGCGACAGTAAAGGCCATTCTGGTAGTAATATTAGCTTTGATTAAACCGGTAATAACATCAACCGACGGCCGCTGGGTAGCAACCACTAAGTGCATCCCAACAGCCCGGGCCATCTGGGCCAAGCGGACAATCGCTCCCTCAACTTCTTTGGCCGACTGCGCCATTAGGTCGGCCAACTCATCAATGACAATCACAATATAGGGCAAAGTATTATTAGGATTCTTTTCGTTAAAGCTAATAATATCGCGACTGCCAGCATCCTGAAGCATTTTGTAGCGCCGTTCCATCTCAACCAACGACCATTTAAGAGTGTTAATCGTTTTATCCGGTTCGGTAATGACTGGGGTTAAAAGGTGGGGAATATCGTTAAAAGGCGTAAACTCGACCCGCTTCGGATCAACCAAAATCATCTTGAGCTCTTCGGGGGTGTTTTGATAAAGCAAGCCGGTAATCAGGGAGTTGATAGCAATTGACTTACCTGAGCCAGTGGAACCGGCAATCAAAAGATGGGGCATTTTTTTAAGATCAACGGCCTTCGGTTCACCAGCGGCATTGCGCCCCAGGGCAATCGTTAAACTCGATTTAACATTTTTAAACTCGTCAGTCTCCAAAACCTCTCGCAAGGTGACCATTGCTGCCACCTTATTAGGCACCTCGATACCAACGGCTGATTTGCCCGGGATCGGCGCCTCAATACGAATCGAGGGAGCAGCTAGGGCTAGAGCCAAATCATTAGAACGGGAAGTGATTTGATTAAGCCGAACACCCTCAGCTGGCTTTAACGTGTATTGGGTAACGGTTGGCCCGATATTAACATCGCCCATCGTAACGGCAATGTTAAAGTCCTTGAGAGTTTTTTGGATAACCTCAACATTTTTAACCACGTTACCAGCGGTCGCCTTGCCCTTAGGCAAGTTCATGAGATCAAGTGGTGGAAACTGCCAATCGCCCGCATTTGAGCTTTTGTGGTTTAAAGTTGATGATTGCTGGCTAACTTGAGCTTTTGAGCCGGTATTGATCTGAGGCGCACCATTGCCCTTGAATTTCTCTTTAACTGCCTGAAAAACCGATACCCGGCTATCATCGTTGTCATTTCTATCAGCCAACTCCGGCATCTTTAAGTTTATTTTTGGCATCGAGACGCCACCGAACAATGACTTGAAGGAGGTATTAAAAATTAACAACACACTCATCAATACCGCGGCAGCTAAAACGATTAGGCCGGCCAAACCGCCAACTAAGCTGGAAATAAAACTTGAGACGCCATTACCGATTGCTCCACCATAAGGAGAGACGACGCCAGCTAAGCTCAAAAAAAGCAGGGCAACTCCGCCTAGAGTCGACCAGCGCAGTGTAACAATACTAGGATTCCAAATTACCGCGCCGGCTCCGAGCATAAAGAAGGGCACTAAGATATGGATACTGCCCAGAAGAGTCGTAAAGAAATCGTTGATTTTGGTTCCAAGTGCTCCGGCAGCACCGAACATCGCCAACATAGAAATTAGACCGATTGCCACCAAGCCAACGGCAAAAACCTCCCGCACTGTCTCGGGATTAACATTCCAATCGAAATGATCCATCCAGGAACCGCTTTTTTTACGCCGTCGCCGTCGCGCCACTCCCACTCCTTATCTGTAGTTATCTTAGTATAACTCAACTTTCTTGGGTAGCCATCAAAAAGAGTCCGCCGATTGGCGGACTCTTTAATTTCGATTTATTAGACCTCGATAATCACTGGAATAACCATCGGCCTTCTCTGGGTGTAGTCGTAAAGGAACTGGCCAAGGTCATCACGAATGGCCCGCTTAACGTACTCCCAATCCATTGGTGCCGATTTATTGTGCCGGTCAAACAGGTTCTGAATCTCCCGGCGGGCCTTATGGATCAGATCTTCGGCCGCTCTCATATACACGAAACCGCGTGAGATAATATCCGGACTCGAAAGCAAGGTACCGCGGTTTTTGTCGACAGTTAAAATGACGGTAAAGATACCCTCTTCGGCCATTGCCTGACGGTCACGGATAACAATTTCACCCACGTCACCGATTCCAAGACCGTCGATCATAACGTAATTTGCCTGGGCCCGAGCGCCCCACTTAGCTTTGCCTTTTTCGATCTCGAGCGTACCGCCGTTATCGCCGACGAAGATATTTTTTGGTTCAACACCCACATCCTTAGCCAAAAAAGCATGGGCTTTACGCATGCGGTATTCACCATGGATCGGCAAAAAATATTGGGGCTTAAGCATCGCAATCATCATTTTGAGCTCTTCTTGCTTAGCATGACCAGAAGTATGCATATCTTGCTCACCACCCTGAATAACAAAGGCACCAAGGCGAAAGAGGTTGTCGACAGTTTTATGAATGCGGCCTTCGTTACCCGGAATACGGGAGGCGGAGATCAATACTGTATCGCCACGTTTAATCTGAACCTGACGATGTTCACCGGAGGCCATCCGCACTAAAGCCGAGTATTCTTCACCCTGGGAGCCAGTACACATAATCGTCAACTTTCCAGGCGGAATCTTAGCGATCCGCTTAATGTCGACCAAAATATCTTTAGGGGCATTAACATAGCCAAGCTCAAGAGCTTTTTTAATGTTGCGATCCATCGACCGACCCGAAACGGCTAATTTGCGGCCGTACTTAGCACTCATGTTAATCGCAATCTGAAGACGGTTAATGTTACTCGCAAACGAGCTCATAATAATCCGGCCGTCGGTTTTTTCTTTAAAAACCTTTTCGATTTCCATCTGGACAACCCGCTCAGAAATCGCATAGCCCGGCACCATGGCATTAGTTGAGTCGCTCAACAGGAGCTTAACGCCCTCATCGCTCATCGAGAGGATCTTTTTGTAATCCGGCGGGTCACCCCAAACCGGTGTATGGTCAAATTTCCAGTCGGTGGCATGGACAATCAAACCTTCCGGGGTATAAATACCCATACCAACATTATCAGGAATAGTATGGGGCAAGTTAAAAAGATCAACCTTAAACTCACCGAACTTAAGTCGGTCACCAGCCTTAACTATATTGACCTTGGTTTTAATATTGTGCTCTTCGAACTTCGATTCGATTAATGCGGCGGTCAGAGGCAAGCCATACATCGGTACGCCTTCGAGACGAGGATAAATGTAGGGAATAGCTGAGATATGGTCCTCGTGACCATGGGTAAAAAGAATCGCCCGTAATTTGTGGCGGTTTTTTAAAATGTAATCGATATCGGGAATAACCAAATCGATGCCGGGCATGTCTTCCTTAGGAAAGAGACCACCGGCATCAATCACGATCATGTCGTTACCGTACTCGTAAACGGTCATATTCATACCGACTTCACCCAAACCACCCAAGGGAATAATTCGCAACTTACCAAGCGGGGCCGTGTGGCGGATCTTATTACCTTCGGTTTTAAGCTGGATGCCCGGTGTTTCCGGCTTTTGTTGCATCTTTTGCTTAGGCGGACGAAAACGAGAACCGGGTCCACGGCGATTGCCGCCGGCTTGTCGGTTGTCGCTCCGGACAACGTCCTTTTTAGGACTTCTGCTCGAGTTATGTCGAGGTTTGCTCGAAGAAGACCGGCGCGGTTTTTTGCGCTCCGGCTCCTTAGAAGCATGATAGGCTGTCATAGCCATATGTATTTTTCCTTTCTGAATCTGAGAAATTTATCTCGCAAAAAGTACTAGCGAGATTTACTTATTAATATTGACATTCAGGATTTTATGACTCAAATTGCTTTGAGCTCTTAAAAACTAAACACAATACGCCACAAATGTGGCCAAATATTCAAAGAGAACTTTTAATTGCGACTAAATAGTAACTCAAAGCTACCAAAATGTCAATCTAAAAAAACTTGGCCCACCTAACAAGGTGGACCTTTTCCTTTAACTCGTTCGATGATCCGGGCTACGTTTCGGTGTTGCTTGGTATAAACCCAGATCACCTGGATAGAGTTATTACCCTTAACCAGGAGTTTGAGGCCGGCATCCGCTTTTGTGATTTTGACCCGCTTCGGACCCGACTTGCCCTTGATAACCTTAATCTGACCAAGAGCGATCTTCTCAACGCCATCGAAGTTGTCCAAGGCTCTAAGGATTGGCTTGGCAGCATCGATCACTGTCGTATGTGATCGAGTAGTCTTTTTACTTCCTTTTCCCAATTTTATTCTCCTCCTTTGCAAACACAGTACTCTACCTTAAAGCCTCAAACCTGTAAAGGCTGGGGGATTAAAAAAGAATCTACCCGCGTAGATTCTTTTTTTTTGAAGCTTATTACTCAGCTTGCTTGATCGAGAGGGCAACTCGGCCGCGGTCTTTATCAACAGTTAAAACTTTAACTTTAACCTTTTGGCCAACTTTAACCTGACTCGAAACATCGGGTACACGCTCCTTGGAAATCTCAGAGATATGGACCATGCCTTCTTTATTGGGAAGAACCTGAACAATGGCGCCAATTTCTTGACCGCTCATCCGATTCTTTTGAATTGAGATAACTTCGCCCTCATAAACTTGACCAACTTCGACATCGGCAATTAGACCTTTAATCGTTTCGGCAGCCTGCTGACCCTTATCGGCATCGATTGAGGCCACCGCCACCGTCCCATCCTCTTCGATATCGATAGTCGTAACGGCTTTACCACCGGCCGCTTCAACAATACTCTTAATAACCTTGCCGCCCGGACCAATAACGTCGCCAATCTTATCCTCAGGAATCTTAAAGCTAATGATCCGTGGTGCATATTGGGAAAGCTCAGTTCGCGGCTCGGTGAGAGCGGTCTTCATATTCTCCAAGACGTGCAATCGGCCGGCGCGAGCCTTAGCAAAGGTTTCTTCGACAATCTCAATTGGCAAACCATGAACCTTCATATCAAGCTGAATCGCAGTAACACCCTGCTCGGTACCGGTAACCTTAAAGTCCATATCGCCGCCAAAGTCCTCAATGCCTTGGATATCGGTTAACAGTTGGTACTTTTTGGTGGCATCTTCGTTAAAGCCTTCTTCGGTCATTAAGCCAACGGCAATCCCAGCCACTGGGGCAGCAATCGGCACACCGGCATCCATTAGAGCCAACACTGTGCCGCAGGTTGAAGCCATTGATGATGAGCCGTTTGAGGACAAAACTTCGGAAACAACCCTGATCGTATAGGGAAAATCTTCCTGCTTAGGAATAACCGCTTCAACTGCTCGTTCAGCTAAAGCGCCGTGGCCGATTTCGCGCCGGCTCGTAGAGCGCATCGGCTTAACCTCGCCAACTGAGAAAGGTGGAAAATTATAATGATGCATAAAGCGCTTTTGCGACTCTTCCTCCATGGTGTCGATCAACTGCTCCATCCCAGGACCAGCTAAAGTCACAATCGAAAGAACCTGGGTTTCACCCCGAGAAAAGAGGGCCGAGCCATGGGTACGAGGCAATAAAGAGACTTCGGAGCTTAAATCGCGAATTTCGTCGGTTTTACGACCATCGGGTCGAATGCCGTCGTTTAAAATTGCCTGACGAACCTCTTTTTCGACCAGTTGGCCAAAGGTCGATTTGATATCAACCTGCTTGTAGTTACCTTCGAAGGCCGACAAAACCTCAGTTTCGTACTGCTTAAGTTGTTCGGAGCGCTTTTCTTGCTCAAGTTCGCGGACAGCGGCGGCAATCTTGGAACCAACCTTCTCTTTAAGTTCTAAATGAAGTTCGCTACCGAGAATTTCGATATCTTCGTCGTGGGCGGCGTCAAACTGGGGTCGCATTTCTTTTTGGATTTGCTCCTGAAGATCAAAGAGTGGCTGCATTTTTTCGTGACCAAGTTTAATTGCCTCGATTACCTTGGCTTCCGGCAATTGCTTAGCACCGGCCTCAAGCATCAAGATCCGCTCCCGATTACCAGACACAACTAAATCAAGCTCGCTTGAGTCCTGTTCTTCGATTGTCGGGTTAAAAACAAACTCGCCATCTATTAGACCAATGCGAATACCAGCAATCGGCCCTTTGTAGGGTGCGTGAGTTAACATTAGAGCTGCCGAAGCGCCAACCATTGCTGGGATATCCGGATCGTTTTTACCAACCGACAACACCGTACAAACAATCTGGATGTCGTTGCGAAAACCCTTGGGAAAGAGCGGACGGATCGGTCGGTCGATTAAACGGGCGTTTAAAATCGCATTATCCGAGGGTCGACCTTCGCGCTTAATAAACCGAGAACCGGAAATTTTACCGGTTGCATACAAACGCTCTTCGTAATCAACCATTAGCGGGAAAAAGTCGACGCCCTCGCGCGGCTCATTGGCAACGACCGCGGTTACTAAAACAACCGTATCGCCCATCGAAACAGTCACAGCGCTTGAGGCTCGGTTGGCAAATTTACCAACCGAAATCGTTAGATCTTTGCCAGCAAAATCAACAGCAAAATCACGAGGTTCCATACTTTACCTTTCTTAACAGGCAAAGCTAGAGTAAGGGAACTGACTCCTTAAAGAGGCAACTCTCTTACACTACTGCCAACCTGTTTATTTTCTTAATTTTAAGTCTTTAATTAACTTTTGATAAGTTTTTTCGTCGCTGAGGTTAAGGTAATTAAGGAGACGGCGACGTTTTCCAACCATAATCAACAGACCACGACGGGAATCGTTGTCTTTTTTGTGCTTCTTTAAGTGCTTAACCAAGTCGTCGATACTATCGGACAGAGTCGCAATCTGAACAACGGTCGAACCGGTATCGCCCTTGTGAGTTCGATATTTTTCTACCATTGACTTAGCAGCTGCCTTCTTAGCGGTAGCTTTAACAGCAGGTGCCTTGGCTTTAGGAGTAGCCTTCTTAGACTCGGTCTTTTTGGCAGCAGCCTTAGCGGTAGTCTTTTTAGTAGTTTTCTTTTCGGCCATGTTGTCCTTAATTAGATTAACGTTGACTAGTTTAGCAGTTTTAATATTAGGAGGCAAGACTTTATTTTAGCCCAGCTTGATGGGCACCTAAGTCATCGACATTGGGGACTGAAGGAGTGGTTTGATTAGTTGGTTGACCTGGATCAGGCAAGGTATTAGGCAGCTGAAAGCGCCCGCCACCTGCTTGGGCTTTAGGAGTTTGAGTTGGGAGTCGATTAGGCTGGTTGGTCTGCATTGATACCTGATCGGCTGGTAGCGCTTGAGGTGCTTGGGGCTGACCTTGGCGGCTTGCTTGAAATTGTTTAATCTGGTCGACAATCTGCCGCTCGTTATCGGCGAGCGAACCGTTAGGGATCCTAAAAGCGGCTGCCATTTGGTGACCGCCACCGCCAAACAGGTTAGCAACTTCGGCGACGGAAAACTCTTTATTAACACCGCGCAAACTACCATATAGGGCATTCTTCTTTTCGGTTAAAAGCATGGCAAAATCGATATCGGGAACTGTTTTTAACAGCTCATCGATTACCCCGGAGGTTTCGGTTTCTTCGGCATCAAATTGCTTAAAGTCGGAACTGGCAACCGTCGAATAAATAAAACGGTGGGCTCGGTCTTCGTTAATATTGGCCAGGACCTTGCCCCAAAGCTTTAGGGTTGAAAGACGTTTCGTCTTGTAAATATGCTGGACAATTTCCTGCTGACGAGCGCCGGCCGCTACTAGTTGAGCCGCAACGGTAAACGACTTGGGAGTCGTGTTGGTGTTTTGGAAAGAGCCGGTGTCGGTGGTGATACCAGTTAAAAGCAAGGTGGCGATATCGGCATCGAGTAAGTTAACCGGCTTAGATTGATTCGAACCCTTAGGGGGAGTGCCAAGAGACTCCAAAAGAGAAACTAGAATTTCGGCGGTTGAGGTAGCAGTTAAATCCACCCAGTTAACCTTGCCGAAATAATCATTGCCTGGGTGGTGGTCAATATTAATAATCGGGGTTTCGTAAAAAAGCTGAGTGTAGGAGTCGTAGATTGAACCCAGGCGTTCAACGTCATTAGTATCCAAAACAATAATCAAATCGGCCTTAGCTTGGCCGGTATTAAAGCTAACATTATCTGGTTGAAATTGTCCGCTTAAAGTTTTAATGACAATATTTAACTTGTTTTGGTCGGGGTGATTTTTATAACCGAGCTTATCAACCTCGACGTTGGAAGTATCAATCGAAATTACAAACTCTGAGGACGTCTCGAGTGTGGCGGTGACTTCGTCGGTATTTGGTAAAAAATTAAAAACCGGTGGAACCGGATCAGCGCAAACCGAGGTTACCTTCTTGCCGAGTTTACGCAAAGCCAAAGTTAAAGCCAACACCGAACCGACCGCATCACCATCCGGCGAAGCATGCCCCATGACGACGATCTTTTGTGCCTTCCTGATCAGTTCAATTGCTTGTTGTTTGGGAGTAAGTTCCATTTTAAAAAGGCCTTTCGGCCCCCTTATATAAACTTGTAAGCTAAGTAAATTAACACTAACTTTATTTTTAAGCAAGTGGGTCTACTGCCTAAGTTTGCTAATATTCAAATAAGTTTTTATTGTTAAAATAACTTTATGGATCAACCAACCGACCAACAACTCAAACAAGCTCTTAAATCCGGCCTTAACGAAGTTAAGAGTCAGTATCCCAATGTTTCCAAAGAGAGATTGGTTAAAGTTCTTGACGAACTAATTATTAATCATCAGCAGAGGTGCCAAAGATGAACGGTTACATCGCCAATATCGAAGAAGAAACAGTTAATAACACCGACTATCGCCGGGTAATTTATACGGCCAAAAACTCCCAGTTAGTTTTAATGAGCCTCAAGCCAGGCGAAGAAATTGGCAATGAAGTCCATGAACTCGACCAGTTTATTCGCATCGAACAGGGCGAGGCTAAGGCAATCTTAAACAATAATCAGGAGAGTCAGCTTAAAGCCGACTGGGCAGTGATCGTACCCGCCGGTACCTGGCACAACATCATCAATACTGGCAACGAAGACCTCAAGCTTTATACGCTTTATTCTCCTCCGGAACATCAAAAAGACACTGTCCAACCCACTAAGGCCGACGAAATCGAAGATCATTTTGACGGCCAGACCACCGAATAGAGACCAGGACTTGTCTAAACCCGGAGCAACTGCTATATTACCCGGGTAAATAAAGGAAACTTATGCCAGTAACATCATCTGCAACTAAAGCTTTGCGCCAAGACCGCTCCCGAGCGGCTCATAACTTAGTGCAAAAAAACCGCCTCAAGAAAGCTCTCAAAACAGTTACCGCAGAGACGCACGCCCTAACTGTTTCGCTCATCGACAAGGCTGCTAAAAACAACCTGATTCACAAAAATAAAGCTGGTCGGCTTAAAGCTCTAGTCTCCAAAAAAGTTGGCGTTGCCACCAGCAAACGACCAGGGGCCGGGGCCAAATCAAAAACCACAGCCAAGGCAACTAAAAAAGAATCTAAATAAGACAGTATTTAGTAGATAGTGCCTAGCATTTAGTAAAAAGAACCTTTTCCGGGTTCTTTTTACTTATTTAAAATCTTGAAAAAGATAATAAATATAATTCTGACTCCAAAATACAAGGTGCGAGGTGCTATTTAAAACGCTGGTTGGGCAATAAAGCCAAACGCTGGCCCTGACAAAACAGCCCGCGAAACACCGATAATGTTTTTAACTGGAATCGGACCGATAAAGCGTGAATCATTGGAATTGGGCCGGTTGTCGCCCATGGCAAAAACCTCGTCACCTCGTAGCTCGACTATTAAATTGGGATCAGTTGGTGTAAAGGCTGGCAGGTAATTTTCTTCGATCGGCTGGTCGTCAATTAAAACTACATTATTTCTAATCTCGACTTTTTCTCCAGGCAGGCCGATCACCCGCTTAATAAAGTTACGGTGGGCTGGATCACCAGGAAAACGCAAGACAATTACGTCGCCACGGGCAGGCGGGGAAAATTGGTAGGTAAGCCGATCGACAAGAATAAACTGGCCATTTTCAAAACTTGGGTACATGCTCTGGCCATCAATACTAAAAACCGTCGCCACAAAAACGTTAAAGAGGATCAGTATGATTGCAACAATTAAAATTCCCCGGAGCAACGCAAACCCGTAAGCCAACCCCCGAAAAAAACTTGATGAGCCAGTTACCCGCCGGCCAACCTCAACTTGGTTCTGATCGGCCCGGGTGCGACCCAACGGCTGTTCCCCCAAATTAGAGCTAGGTTGTACGGCCATCAGATTGCATGCGGTTCGCGGGCACGAGACAGGTCATAAGCAACTTCGCCAACCAATGGGAAAATACTGTTGGCAAAATCCTCAATCGCTGTAATATCATCGTCTGAAATAAACCAATTCGGCACCTGGAAAACATTTTCAACAAACCGCTTCGTCCACTCGACCTCAACGCCCAGGGCAATAGCGTAAGGCAAATATTGCTCGTAGATCTCCTGGGATTGGCGCGACTGCTTAAAAGGATGCTTGCTGACTAAAAAGTTTTTAAACTCGCTCCAAGCAGTAAAAGCCTCGTCGCCCTCAGGAGTTCGGCGGGGTAAAAGCGGCGTAATCCGATACATTAGCAGGCCAACAAAAAACAAACCGGTCCAACCTAATAAGTAGAATCGAGGGTCAGGGCCGAGAATCAAGCTAATTAAAAAGCCTAGAATGGCACCGGCAATTACACCCAGGCTTAAATAACGATAGCGCTGGTACAAAGCCTGGGGATCACTCACAAACCATCCTCTTTTAACTGCTGACTCATAGATGTGCAGGTAGATCTCGGCGACTTTGCGCGAGTAAACGTGGCGGCCAATCCGAAGTTGAATATCCTCTTCGGTACTACGGGTTTTACCCTCCAAAAAAATCTTGTCCATTAAAATCCGCTCAAAATTAGAGAGCGGGGCCGGTTCAACCCCCTTGATCTTTTTCGGCCGGCCAAAAGTAAAGCCGTCTTGACGATGGGCGACGATTAACTGACCGCGGTTAGCTAGATTCAACAGGCTAGCGGCGAGCGAACGAGGAGATACCCGACCCTCAAGTAAAACTCCAACAACTGAAGGCGGGGTATCGTCGGGCGGAGTCGAGCGCTCATGGTGAGTTGCGGCCTTACGCCAGCTTCGGCGGGAGTTAATATACATTACTGCCAAAATAGCCGCCGCCACTAAAGGCAGGATCAAGGCAATAATTAGCCAGTTGGTTGCCGACATTGTCTCGAGCGCACCGACAAAACGGCGATACAGCGAAGGCTTAATCGAGCCTTTGGGCAAAATAATCTCGATCCGGTAATCAGAATTTGGTCCAATGCCAAGGGCAGTAAAGGTAATTTGGCGCGACGAGGCAAAAATTGGATCAGGCCTAACAACATCAGCAGTTGAAAAGTGGCGGGCCACTACCTGGCTAGCATCTACATCCCGGGGCAAATTAACACTAACTGTTAACTGACTAATCGCCATACCCTCACCGTCATAAACTTGCAAGTCAAATTCATCTCGATCTTGAGCAAATAGTACAAATCCTCCGTAGGACTCGCCGTCAACTAAGGTCTTGCCACCATCTAAAAGATCGATATTAAGAGTTGCAACTCCA
>JAGQLE010000013.1 GCA_020429585.1 Candidatus Berkelbacteria bacterium | reverse complement strand
TGTTTAGGCTAACAAGCGGGCTGTTGTAGTTAATTTGGCCGCTTTGATTATCCCAGTAGACTCGATAACCTTCGACTTCTCCCCCGGATACTGGTTTCATCCAGCTTAATTTGGCCCGATTATCGTCTGCAGTAGCGCTTAGATTAAGAGGAGCGCTTAGCGGTAAGTTGCTGGCTGTAATAGTTGGAACTTTTGCTTCATCAGACCAGTTCCAAGCTTGGTCGCGGGCAACAAGTTCGAATTTGTTTTTGCCGGACATAAGAGGAACGGAAATTTCGAATTCAGAAGAGTCGAGATCCATTTCAGCGACTAAGACTTTATCGTCATTATAAATGTTTATTTTGTTAGCTTTCGGAGCGGAGCCTTCGATCAGGTAGTTGGGTTTATTGGCTTCAACCTTGTCAGCGGGCATGGTGATTACTGGGGCGGCAGGTCCGTCGGTATCTTTTCCGATCGTAACTGGATTCAGCCATGCTGACCTTACACCCGCGGCATCTTCGCTATAGGCGCTTATGTAGATGTGGCCGTCTGCAAGGTTGGACACGTTGAGTTCGTCGGAATTTTCGCCGCTGTTAGGACTGCGGACGATCTCGTTTTTATTTTGACCGGTAAGGTCCCAAGCTTGAAGTTCGACTTGCGCTGCCTGGTTGTCGACTGAGTAACTGACTTGTGCTTGGTCTTGGGTTTCGTGGTTGACAGTGTTAGCAGGATTAAGATCCGAAACTTTTATTCTAAGATTAGCCGGCATACTGGGTCCGCTGTAGTTATTGTTCTCGCCAAGACTTGGTTCGACGTTACTAAGCCATAGACTGTGACCGTTGCTCTTACGGGCAATTGACTTTCCGGTGTCAGCAGCGGGTAAATCTTTGGCGCCATAGCCATAGCTAACATAGTCTTTAGTTGAATCTGTATCATCCTTAAGACTGACTACGTCATTACTATTATCTAAGTCGTCGACTTCAACCATTTTTAGTTCTCCGCCAGCAAGTTCCCCGCTGAGGTTGGCGACCAAGCCATTTTGGGCTGAAGTAATTTTCCAATCAGTCAAATCAACTGTTTCGGCTCCGCTGTTGAATAATTCGATGTATTCACTGCCACGAGCTTTGACTTCGTTAATCAGGACTTCGTAGCCGCTCGCTTTGGCTACAGAAGCTGATGATGCTAGCCCCGATGGAAAAACCAAGCTGGCAATAACTAACTTGCTTAAATTGGCTTTCCAACGAGGAGAAATAGTTATATCCATTTTCTCCTTTCATTAATAAAATTTGCGAGATGTAAATAAAATACGGACATCTCAAAAATTGCGATACCAGATCGCTTTTATGCCCCCACAATTAGAGTTTCGGCTGCTCCGTATTGTTATTTACAATCCCGAACGCCCTACGTTCCGGCTTTAAAGAAATCTACCTCGAAAAAAATAATCTTTTTACCCTAATCGTTTGACTAAGGTCTCCTAAAGTAAATTGACGATATCTAATTAATATTTTCTGTCAAGGACGTTGCAAGTAAACTTTCATACATATTACGTTCGTCTTTAATCGTTCGTAAAATGTTTAGCAAACAACTTTGATTTAAGGGGTTCGCCAAACATTTGCACAACAACTGTCGTCTTAAATCCTTTTACATCCCCTTCGACAATGGCCAAGCCGATCTCGGTGTAGCCACTATCAATAATGTTTGCTCGGTGACTAGGGCTCTTGAGCCAGGCTTTGACTGCATTTTTTTGATCGGTAAAGTCAATTGCCAGGTTTTCTCCAGCTGACTGGTAGGAGTAATTAGCATTATGGATGAAGTACCAAGGGCTGGTGCCAGTAGGTGAGACATGATCAAAGTAGTCATTATCAATCATATCGCGAGCCTTGGCTTCGGCAGCTTGCTGAAGTTTAAGATTGTAAGTTAGATCTTTAATCCCGAGTTCATTACGCGCTTGGTTGGTTAAATCAATAATGAAAGCTTCATTGTCATCAAGTAGATCAGCTCTGTCTTGAGCAAACGCCTGACGGGAATAATTTAGGCCGCCAAAAGTTAATAGTAAAATAAGAGTGGCAGCAAGAAGTTTTTTGATAGGTGAAAACATAGTTGAGACCTGATGTTTTCACCCCTACCTAAAGTGAAATTAAAACATAATACCAGTAAAAAGGTGCTTAGTCAATCTCTCGCTAGTGTTTTTGGTGGGCCCGGCAGGGATCGAACCTGCGACCGGTCGGATATAAGCCGACTGCTCTACCACTGAGCTACAAGCCCAATTTTGAATACTGTAATGACTTGAAAGTGCTTGATGACTAGCTATGAGCCCTATTTTACCCAATTAACTCCTGGGAGGAAATACGGCTAATAAATTTAGCTAACAGTAACTATATTTCGGCCTAAATAGTATTGACAAATGCCCAAAAAGTACGTATACTGCTCTAATATTCATTTAACGGACGGGGGGAAGATGCCAAAAGACCAAGCCGCTCAAAATAAAAAGAACTCAATCATAAAAGGCGTCGCTGTAGGAATCGTTTCAGCTGGCCTAATATTATCGTTGGGTAGTCTTATTTATGGTCAGGCTATGTCCAATAAAGTTCTCTATGGAACCAAAATCGGTTCAGTTGATGTTGGTGGTTTCGGTTATGCCGAACTCTTCACGACGATCAAATCCGAATCTAGCAACATTCTAACCACTCCCCTTAAATTAAGCGATCAGGCCCAAATTGTAACGCTAAGTGATCTTGGCGTGGAGATCGATACTGATTACTTGACTGATCAGGTCCTTGAAAATGGTAAGAATTCCTCAGTTTTTAATCAGCTTGTTAGCAATCTAAATATTTTGACCAAGGGGCAGACGATTCCTTGGCAGCTCAAAGCCGGAGCAGAAACTCAGGAAAAACTAAGCAATTTGGTTAGCGGTCAAGTTTATAGCCCAGTCGACGCTAAATTTACGATTAATAATAATTTGGTTGCGATCGAACCGGCTAAAGATGGTATGGCTGTTGACGTGGATGGAACTCTCGCGACTTTAGCCAGTCGGATGAATGAGGAGCAACCGACCAGCTTTGAAATTAAACTCGCGACTATCCCTCCGGTTGTCGATTTAGTTGATCTTGAGCCAGTTCTAAGCCAGGCGGTCGACATCGCAAGCCAGGACCTTGTACTTAATTATGATGGGCAAAAGTTTACTATCTCCCAGACTGAATTAATTAGTTGGTTAGCGCCGATTAAGAATCAGGACAATACTTTTGGTCTTCAGTATAACGAAGGTAATTTACGTACTAGTCTCGACCAAATCTCTCAAGATACAAATAAAGCTCCCCGAGCTAAGCAAGTTTCAGCTACTGACGGTTCTGTTATCTCTCAGGGCTTAGCAGGTAAAGAACTGGATGTTGATGCCGCAATCAAAGATATTACCGAGAGTCTCTCTTTAAGGGTGGGTGATACTGGAACTAGCGGCGAAGTCCAATTAGTAGTCAAAGAGGTAGAAGCGCCAGTTAAGGAAGTTCAGCCTAAGTTGGCTTTTGGGACTGGAAATGCTGGTTTGTATGACGGTAAGTATATAGAGGTAGATTTATCTAACCAGGTCTTATACCAATTTAACGGTGATCAGCAAATCGCTCATTATATCGTTTCGACTGGAGCCTGGGGTACGCCGACTCCGATTGGAACCTTTGCTATTAATAATAAGAGTCCCCGAGCTTATTCTTCTACCTACGGCTTATATATGCCTTACTGGATGGCCTTTATCGGGTCTAGCTATGGCTTGCATGAGTTGCCAGAATGGCCTAACGGTTACAAGGAAGGACAAAATCACCTTGGTACTCCAGTTTCTCACGGCTGTGTCAGATTAGGCGAAGGCGCGGCTGGAGCCTTGTATGCTTGGGCAGATATTGGAACTCCGGTTGTCATTCATAATTAGCAGCTTTTAATAAACTAACCGGCTCTCTTGAGGAGCCGGTTAGTTTATGTTAAGGTTTCTGGGTTAAATGGCCCCATCGTCTAGTGGCCTAGGACATCGCCCTCTCACGGCGAAAACGGGGGTTCAACTCCCCCTGGGGTCACCAAGTCTTGAACAGAGCCAGTTTTGGTTTTAGAATTTAAATTGATTGAGAATTAAAACTAAAATTAGTAAAAGTTAATTAACTCTTTAGCTAAGGAGAATCGATGGAAATTCAGGATATAGCATTATGGTTTGCTTTGGGGGCAAGCATTCTGTCCGTAATTTACGGGGTATTCTTATCTCGTTGGATACTCAAGCAGCCTGCAGGCAAAGGTAAGATGGTTGAGATCGCCGAAGCGATTCAACAAGGTGCCAAGGCCTATTTAAACCGTCAATACTCATCAATTGCAATTGTGGCGGTTATCCTTTTTCTATTAATAGGAGCCGGCTTGAATACAGGCGACGAAGTTACATTTTTCGGTCGCGAAAGCTTAACGCTGCCTTATGGTTGGTCAACGGCAATTAGCTTCTTGATCGGAGCCTTGTTCTCAGGCCTGGCCGGTTACATTGGAATGAATATTGCAACCCGGGCTAATGTTAGGGTTGCGGAGGCGGCCAAGAAGGGGATTGGTTCGGCGCTAGACCTAGCCTTCCGAGGTGGTGCAGTAACTGGTCTTCTAGTAGCAGGACTCGGTCTTCTAGCTGTTACCGGTTACTTTGCTGCAACTAAAGATGTTCCTTCTTTGATCGGCTTGGCTTTCGGCAGTTCATTAATTTCAATCTTTGCTAGACTCGGGGGCGGAATTTTTACCAAAGCGGCAGACGTGGGAGCTGACTTAGTCGGTAAAGTTGAAGCGGGGATTCCTGAAGACGATCCTCGAAATCCGGCTGTTATCGCCGATAACGTCGGCGATAACGTTGGCGACGATGCTGGTATGGCTGCCGACCTCTTTGAAACCTATGTTGTAACAACGATTGCGGCAATGCTATTGGCCAACTTCCTAGAGGGAATTTTGGGTACCGATTTAAACTTAGCGGTTTACCCATTAGCCTTAGGCGGTGCGGCGGTTCTTGCCTCGATTATCGGTACTTGGTTTGTAAAATTACCTAAGCGTCACAAAAAAAATCCTAAAATTATGCCCGCTCTATATAAGGGTTTGCTTGTCTCGGGAGTACTAGCGGCAATCGCCTTTTACTTTATTGGCGATAACCTATTGCCCGAAATCATTATTCCTGGCCAAGACGGCAATGATATCACTCGACTGGATATCTTTTGGAGCGGCCTTATCGGCTTAGCAGTAACTGCAGCAATGGTTTGGGTAACTGAATACTATACGTCGACTGAATATGGTCCTGTTCGCTCTATTGCTAAAGCGTCAGAAACCGGTCACGGAACCAATGTCATCCAAGGCCTTGCGGTTTCAATGAAGGCAACAGCTATTCCTGTAATTATCATTAGTGCCGGGTTAATCGGATCTTACTTAGTCGGTAGTATTATCGGAGTTGCGGTTGCAGCTTTTGCAATGTTGTCGATGGCGGGAATGATCGTAGCAATCGATGCTTACGGACCAATTACCGACAATGCCGGCGGTATCGCTGAGATGGCTAAATTGCCCAAGGAAGTCAGAGAAATTACTGATCCTCTTGATGCCGTTGGCAACACCACTAAGGCTGTAACTAAGGGCTATGCAATTGCTTCGGCTGGCTTAGCCTCGATCGTTTTGTTTGTTAGTTACGTAATTGAGCTTTCCAATGCAGCCGCTGATCAGTTTGGCGGTTTCGGTCCAGGTTACTCGTTCGACCTTTCTAATCCGTTTGTGGTTGCCGGATTATTTATTGGCGGCATGTTGCCATTCCTATTTGCCGCCCTTTCGATGGAAGCGGTTGGTAAAGCTGCTGGCGCAGTTGTCGAAGAGGTTCGCTATCAATTTAAGAGCATTAAAGGCATTATGGAAGGTAAAGCCAAGCCTGATTACTCTCGAGCAGTGGATATTGTTACCAAAAACGCTCTTCGCCAAATGATTCTACCGGCCTTGCTACCTATTTTAATTCCAATTGCAATCGGCGTTTTTCTTGGGCCAGTTAATGGTCCGATCACTCTCGGTGCCTTACTGATGGGAACGATTGTTACTGGTTTGTTTTTGGCAATCTCTATGACTGCAGGCGGTGGGGCTTGGGACAATGCCAAAAAATATATCGAAGAAGGTAATCACGGCGGCAAGGGTTCTGAGGCTCATAAGGCAGCTGTGACTGGCGATACCGTTGGTGACCCATACAAAGACACTGCTGGACCAGCACTTAACCCGTTGATTAAAGTGGCTAACTTAGTAGCAATTCTGATTATTCCAGTTATAGTTGTTCAAGATCAGCCAGATTGGCTTAAGCCGGTTTTGGCGGCGGTTATCATTCTACTATTCGTAATTGGCTTTAGACTCTCTAAAGTTCCTGAGCTAAATAGTAAAACTAAATAGGTGCCACTAACTCAAATTAAAGCCACTATTGATCGATTCGAAGGACACAAGGGGGTGATCCTGTTTGACGACCCTAATTTAGGGTCGTTAGCAGGTCAGGAGTTGGTCCTACCCAAACGTCTTTTACCCTTGGGTGTCGGAGTAGGTGATGTGGTTGTCCTAGATTTTTTGACTGATGAGCAATCTACTCAGCAGCGCGAACAAATAGCACGAACTGTTCTGGAAGATATTTTAAATGGCGAATAGTAAAACCAAGTTAAAATACAAACTCAAGCATTTGCCCAAGTGGGCGATTGTTTCTGTTAGTTCGTTGATTGCGCTACTAGTCTTTTCGGTTGGCGTTTATGGATTTTATAGCCTGTTTTACGCGCAAAAGGTTTTTCCTAATACTCAAATCGGCCAACTAGCTCTTGGCGGAATGGATTTCGCCCAAGCCGAAGTTGAGCTCAATAAACTGATCGATGATTTTTACAACCAGACCTTAGTAGTAGAGATCGACGGTCAAGGTTCGGAATTTAAGGCGAGTACCTTAAAAGTTGAGTATGACCGCACGACTAGCCTGGAAAGAGTTTTAAATGTTGGCCGGGGCGGTTCTGTTTTGGAAAATATTGTCAGTCAATTAAAATCGCTCTTCTATCCGAATACGATTAAGCCACAATATAGTTATGAGCAGGTTGCCCTGGATACCTACCTTACTGACTTGAGTGAAAAGTATGATACCGGCGAGGTTAATCCGACAATCCAATTGAATGAAAACGGGATTGTAATTAATCCGGCTCAAATTGGACAACGTTACGACCAGGCTGCCTTAGCTGAGCTTTTAACGGAATCTCTTGATCAACTTACTTATCCGGCTAAGGCCTCATTTGACCTTAATGATTTTCAACCTTTAATCAAAAAGGAGCAGGTCGAGGTGTTACTTCCCGGGATTCAGCGCTTGGCAGCTGAACCGCTCCAGTTGGTTCATGAAAATTTAAACTTCGAAGTTACTCCAGAGCAAATTGTTGAGTGGCTGGAATTTACTCGCAAACCCAAAGAAGATGTCGTTGATCTAACGCCTGAGGGGATCGGGTTGGTTTTTAGTGATCAGGAGATTGCCGCATACACTAAAACTTTATCCGATCAAATCTACAAGGAGCCAGTTGATGCACGGCTGACAATTGAAGACGGTCGAGCAACTGTTTTTCAGCAGAGCCAGAACGGTTATGAACTTGACCAGGATCAAGCGGTTGCCGAAATAATTAATAAGCTGATTAGCCGCTTGGTGGCTGGGATTAAGACTGATGAGTCGAATCAGGAGACAGTGCAATTGATCTTGCCAGTTAAAGATGTAACTCCAACCGTAACCAATGAAAAAATTGAGGACTTGGGTATCAAGGAATTAATCGGTACTGGAACAACTGACTTTTCCGGCTCTCCCAGTAATAGAGTTCACAACATTAATAACGGAACTGAGTTTCTAAAAGGCTTGCTTATTAAGCCAGGCGAGGAGTTTTCAACCGTTGGTGCCTTGGGTGCAGTCGATGCCTCAACGGGTTACTTACCGGAACTGGTCATTAAAGAAAACAAAACAATTCCCGAGTATGGTGGGGGACTGTGCCAAGTCTCTACTACCCTTTTTAGAGCGGTGCTTAATGCGGGTTTGAATGTTACTGAACGACGCAACCATTCTTATAGAGTTAGTTATTATGAGCGGGAAGTTGGACCAGGACTTGATGCAACGGTTTATTTACCTAAGCCTGATTTTAAGTTTATTAACGACACGCCTGGTTGGATTCTTATCCAGGGTCGAGTTAAGGGTCGCCAATTAACTTTTGAGCTTTATGGTACGAATGATGGCCGGGTGGCAACGCTTGATGGTCCTCATACCCTTTGGACAAAGGCTCCTCCCCCTTCCGAATACATAGATGATCCTAGTTTAGCGCCGGGGGAAACGCGTCAGATTGAACATGCCCATGCCGGAGCAAAAACCACGGCCACCTATATAGTTACTCGGGATGGGCAAGAGATTCATAACCAGACTTTTGTCTCGATTTATAAAGCTTTACCAGCTAAGTATCTACGCGGTCCCGAAGCGCCCGCTGAAGAACCACCTGTCGAAGAAAAGGTTGAAGAAGCTCCCCAAGCTGACCAGCCTCCGACAGAGAATCCGGAAACTCCAACGGAATAAGATTAAGCTGTAGATTTAAGCACTTGGGGCAGCTTTACTGTCGTATTTGTAGATTTAGTAGCTTCGATAAATTTAAAAAAGAGTGGGTGAGGGGAGAGGGGTCGCGATTTAAACTCAGGATGAAACTGGGTGGCAACAAAGAAGGGGTGAACCTCTTTTTTTAGTTCGATAATTTCCACTAATTTTTGATCGGGGGAGAGTCCGGAAAAAATTAGGCCTCTCTCCCCTAGTTTGGGGCGATAAACATTGTTAAATTCGTAACGATGGCGGTGTCGCTCCGTAATGGATTCTACGCCATATGCCCGATGTACAATTGTTTCCCTGGTCAACTGGCAAGGTTGACTCCCCAATCTCATTGTTCCGCCGTAATCGTTTTTTAAGAGTTTCTTTTCTTGCTCGGGCATAACGTGAATAATAGGCTCGTCCGCCTGTTCGTTGATTTCGGTGGTAGTGGCTTGTTTGATGCCGGCAACGTTGCGGGCAAATTCAATACAGGCTAACTGCATCCCGTAGCAAAGACCTAGATAAGGTAGCTTGTTAACGCGGGCAAACTCAATCGCATTAATAATTCCCTCTATTCCCCTTGTGCCAAATCCTCCCGGCACAATTAGGCCGTTGTAGTCGGCTAACTCCGTAACTTGGCTAGGATTCCGTTCATAATTTTCGGAATCGAGCCAGCTTAACTCCGGCTCTAGGTTATGCGCCCAGGCCGCGTGCTTAACCGCCTCAATGACTGAGATATAGGAGTCAGCCAGGGTAAAGTCGCCGGTGCCAAAGTATTTACCAACAACTGCGATTTTAATTGGGGTTTTTTTGGATTTGATTCGCGCAACAAGTTGGCGCCAACTTTTAAGATCGGCTGATTGACTCGGCATTTTAAGTTTGCCTAAAATCATCTCGGTTAAATTCTGCTTTTCCAAGGCAAGAGGGACTTCGTAAATGCTTTTGAGGTCGGGGGCGGAAATGGCAGCTTCAGCCGGAATGTTGCAAAAAGTTGCGAGTCGCTCTCGACGGGGTTTATCGAGTGGTTTTTCCGAGCGGGCAACAATAAAATCAGCTTGAATACCCACCGAGTTCAAGGAACGAGCGGCGTGTTGAGTCGGCTTGGTTTTCATCTCCCCGACCATCTTGGGAATCGGCAAGTAACTAACTAAGACAAAGGTAACGTCATCGGGGTTTTTGAGCTTCATCATCCGAGCAGCTTCTAGAAAAAGAATGTTTTCGTACTCCCCGACTGTTCCCCCTATTTCGATTACCGTGAGATCAGCCTTGTTTTTTTTGGCAGCATTTTCGATGCGGTTAATGATTTCGTATGGGATATGAGGAACGACCTGGACGCATTTACCTTTATAGCCAAGGTTGCGCTCACGGTTAATGACCGATTGGTAAACCCTTCCAGTGGTCATGTAATTGATTGAATTAATATCGATGTTTAAGAATCGCTCGTAATTACCAAGGTCTTGGTCGGTTTCATCTTTGTCGTCAGTAACAAAAACCTCGCCGTGTTCAGTTGGATTCATAGTGCCAGCATCTACATTGATATAGGGGTCGATTTTCATCGCGGTTATCTTGTAGCCGCGAGCCTGAATTATTTTGCCGACGGAGGCAGTAACGATTCCTTTGCCGACTGAGCTCATCACGCCGCCAACAACAAAAACGTATTTTGAATTCATTTCCCTCCAATCATGATCAATATAAAAAAGGCACCGAGAGACAGATTTCTTTGTGCCCTTCTTAAATTACCATATTAAGTAAATATCTTTCTTCCCTGTTAAACTTAAACTGTGGAAAGGAGTAAGATGGAAATTTTTTCTCAATTTGATCAGGTCGTTAAAGATAAAAAATTGGTTAAGTCGGCGGCGGATGCGATTAAATTATGGTTGGACGGTGATGAATTTAAAGAATTTAAGGATGAAGTTTTAAAGCTGGTCAACGAAAAAGATTGGACAACTCTTAATAGTAATTTTTATCAACATATCGAGTTTGGAACTGGTGGTATCCGGGGTACGACCGGTGTTGGGCCGAATCGAATTAACAAGCGGACGATTGGCGAAGCTGCCCAGGGTTTTGCTAAC